>NZ_CAWMRY010000003.1:0-259573 GCF_963870295.1 Aeromonas sp. ANP5
GACTGCTCTGCCGATTGCTGCATCCAGTGCATGGCATTGGGGTAATCGGGTTGGGTTGCCAGCCGTCTGGCCAACTCATATTGAGCCTTGCCATTGCCCTGTTTTGCCTCTTTAGCAAGCTCGGCATCACTCGCAGACGAGTTTGTCGTGGAACAACCGGCGAGCAGAGCGACCGCCAGCACGAACCATAAATTTTTTTTATTCATTTTGCTTTTTTGCATAAGTAAAAATAACGAACGAAGGGCGCCGGGCAATGACGATATGAAATCATCACCACCCGAAACACCCGTAAATGAGAAGATGGATGCCGCCCGACATCAGCAGCACCCCTAGCGAGGTTCAGGCACGACGGCTTTGGGTAACAGAGGCTCTTGGGGCGAACACCCGGAGCCAGATCCGGCAGCACCGCCCGAGTTCATCTTGATGGTAGGACCAACCAGGGTGACCCCGCCCCCATCGACCTTGATAAAGCAGCCACCGACCTTGACGCTGATCTCTGACCCAGCCTCCAGCACCACCTTGGCACCGACCTTGACGTGCATCTCCTGCCCTGCTTGAGCAAGCCAGCTTTGCCCCAACTTCTGGTGCATGGAGGTATCCACCGTCAGTGAATAGTCCGCCTTGACCTGGTCGCGCTTCTCGCCTTCTACCGTCAGGTGGTCGTTGGCCTTGATGCGGGTCACCCGCTCGCTGTCGATGTCGGTGTGTTGGTCATGCTTGATGTGCCATGCAGCATCGTTCTCTATCAGCACGTTCAGGTCTTTCTGACCGTGAATATAAATCTCTTCCTGCCCAGCCTGGTCTTCAAAACGCAGCTCGTTGAAGCCCTCGCCCTGGTGGGTCTCAGTGCGCAGCACGGTGCGGGTTTTATTGGCTGGCAACTCATAAGGGGGCCGGTTGGTGGCATGGAAGGTACGACCGGTCACGATAGGCTGGTCGGGGTCCCCTTCGAGGAATGAGACGATGACCTCGTGGCCGATGCGCGGAATGGCCATCATACCGTATTGGCCACCGGCCCAACCCTGACTCACCCGCACCCAGCAGGAGCTCTGGTCGTTGGAGCTGCCATATCTGTCCCACGGGAATTGCAGCTTCACCCGGCCATGTTCGTCGCAGTAAATCTCCTCGCCCTCGGGGCCCACCACGATGGCGATTTGCGGGCCATCCACCATCGGCTTATGAGGGGATTCAGGACTACCGATTCGCGCCCGCCAGGTGGTGCTCGCTTTCACTACGCCAAATTCGTTGTGGTAGACGGTCGGGCCGCTGCCGCCCTCCTCTTCCAAGGCTTGTGGCTGCTCACCGGTGTGGCGGATATGGACGATTTGCCAGTCGGTGTTGAGGTTGGCGTTGGGATGTTCGGTCAATGAAAAGTGCTGGCCCGGCAAGAGAGCGGCACTGTTGGATTTGCCAATGCCCGCCACCGCGTCATTGCGCAGCGCATCAAGCCGGTGCTGGGCAAAGGCCTTGCCGCTGCCGTCCTGCTTGTAGCGACCCGGGTAGTCGAAGTGCTGGTAGGTATCGCGCTGATGCTCGAGCTCTGCGCCCTGCTTTTTGTGGGAGAGGCCATAGGCCGGCGTCTTGAAGCTGTAGTCCTTGAGCTCCACATCCGAGGGGCGCACCGCCTCGCGGTAGTGGAACTGGCGCACATAGGGACCCTGCTCAAGCGAGCGGTTGCCAAGGTTGAAGAAGAGCTCGGGACCGGCTGTCAGGGCCGCCGCATCGTCGGCAAACACAATGCGGTGTTTGCCTGCTTCAAATTCGTGGAAGTAGAACAAGCCCTCTTCGGCAGCAAAGCGATTCACGAAATCGAGGTCGGTCTCACGATACTGGACGCAGTATTCGCGCTGGGCGTGCTCGTTCTTCAGCGCAAAGGCATAATCGGTAATGCCGTGCTCTTGCAGCAGGATACTGAGGATTTCATCGGGCTTCTGGACTTGGAAGATGCGGGAGTTCTGGCGCAATCCCAATCGCCACAGGGCCGGTTTGACTTGCAGGCTGTAGCGGGTGCGGCGAAAGCCGCTGTCCCCTTGGGTAAACTCGCTCACTACGCCGCACACCCGGCGCTGCAGCTCGCCGTTGTACCACACCATGAGCTCGCACGGCTGGTCCAACACGGCGCCGAAATCGATGTCAGGTTGCTGGCTAGCCACCTCCAGGTGGAGGCTAAAGGGACGGTTCAAGCCTTCATCGAGCTTGAAGCTCGCGACCGCAAAGGTGCTGTCAGCCAGTGCGCCAACCTTGACGGTAAATTGTAATCCTGTGCTCTGTGCCATAACTCTGCTCCTTATCCTGCTTGCCCACTGCCTGAACCAATCACCACACCACCGCAATCCACCGCAGTACCTGTGACGACGATGGGTTTGCCGTTGACCAGCACCGAGCTGACCCCACCGGCAATGGCGCGGGGATGAGGCGGGTTGTTGGGCTTGTCGTGGGGCGCTAGCGGGTCACCTTGACGGGCCACTGGCTTACCATCGAGAAAGACATCAGGGCTGGCAGCTATCACCGGGGTCGGTGGAAAGCCATCGTGGTCGGTACCGATGTCACCGAGCAGTGCAATGGAGGGACACATAATTCAAACCTCTTGTGTGCTTTGCCATCACTCCGCACCCAACGTCAGAACAGGGGGATGGCAAAACATAAAAGCTCCGGCAGCCAACGGCTGGCCGGAGAAAGCACGGGCTGATAGGCCGGTTGCACACCGGCCAGACAGTACAAGATTTACTACAAGGAATTCCAAAATAAGAAAGGGAGGCTTAGGCCTCGATAGGCGCACGCCAGTCGTCAGCACCAGAGGTACCGGCAACAGTGTGTTCCCAGTCAATCTTGCGGTAAGCCAGAGAGACCTGGATAAGCTGGGTGAAGTCAGACTTCGCCGGGTCCTGGCAGTGGGGCATCTGGCAGTCGATGTCAACGATGGTGGCATCGGTCAGCACGGTAGAGAAGAAGTGCTCCTGCTTGCCCTCAACAGAGGTGCGGTACCACTTCAGGGTCACTTTCGGCAGCATCTCGCCGGAAGCCAGAGAGTTGTACATCAGCGGCACGGCTTTGTTCAGCGCAACGGTGAATTTGAACGGTTTGTGGACACGCTGACCAGCCGGCTGACCGGATTGCGGGTCGGTCGGGACAGTCACAACGTGCTGGAACTCTTGTACCAGCATCTCGTCTTCGTGACCTTGTACGAAGATGTTGCCGACGGAGTCGGAGGTGAAGGCACCGGCGGTGATATTGCCCTGGGTTTTACCTTCGATGCTGATATAACATGGAGTTGGCATGTGTATGCTCCTATATAGATTGGTTAAACGAGATAGCACTCGACCAACTTTTAGCAGCGACCATGCCACTTTTTTATTTCTTATTTATCAAACAATTACATTCCGCCAGTTCTCGCCCAACGCACAAGCACGCAATAAGTTGCCGAGAGCAGTGAATTTAATCGTGATTACTTGCCTAATCCGTATAAATCACCAGTTAGCGAGCAAGAAGTTGCTCTAAATAGATCATTTCTTCTCTTCAGGGCAAACTTCCAATCCTTTGCCAGTGCTAACTTTCCACTGGCTAAGCATTCTCGGACGGAACAACCAGCTTGCAAGTCATCGCTCGCCTCGAAACTGTTTGTCGGTTGTCACTCTGTTAGACTGCACACTTTTCTGTTGCTCATTCATCTTGCAAAGGAGTGTTGGATGTCCGGATGTTCTTGGTGGGATAGATCCACCGGTTTTGCACTGCTGACCATTGTGCTGTGGGCCTCGCTGGCGGCGCTGACATCACGGGTCACCAGCGTGTCACCACTGGTGCTGGTCGGGCTGGTGCTGTTTTTCTGCGGGGTCGGGGCCTTGCCGTTCTGGCGCCAGTGGCGTGCTCGCCCTATTACCTGGCTGGTGACGGTTACGGCATTGCTGCTCTACCATCTGCTGCTCTTTATAAGCTTTCGCCATGCCCCCGTGCTGGAGGCCAACCTCATCAACTACCTCTGGCCGTTCTGCATCATTCTGTTCACCCCGCTGTTGTTGCCCGGCCATCCACTCCATGCCCGTCACCTGCTGGCTGGCGCCTTTGGTCTGGTGGGTTCCATGCTGGTGATGGTCAATGGCGAGCTGCAACTGCAGCAGGCCTATCTGCCGGGATACCTGCTGGCACTGGGTGCAGCTGTTGTCTGGGGGGCCTACTCGGTATTATCACGCCGTCTGCCGCCAGCCCCCGCCGTGGTCACTGCGGCAGCCTGTCTGCCCGCGGGTTTGCTGGCGCTGCTGCTTGCCCGTCTGCTGGAGGGGCCCCTGCCGCTCGCGCAGATCCCCACCAGTGACTGGTGGCTGATCATCGGGCTGGCGCTGGGCCCGATGGGGGCGGCCTTTGTGACCTGGTATCTGGCACTGCGCGATGGGGACCCACGCCGGCTCGGTGCCCTTGCCTACCTGACACCGCTGCTGAGCACCTTGCTGCTGGTGTTGCTTAATGGAGAAACGCTGACCTCGCGCCATCTGCTGGCCGGTGCACTTATCATGGGAGGCGCCCTGCTCGGTATGCTTGGCCAACGCAACAGCGCTCAGGTATCCCCAGCCAGTTAAGCCGGCAAGATAGGGCAACCTGACCATACTGTCATAAAAACGCCATCATCCCTGTTTAGGCTCGGGCCACGCTCCCACATGGTCTGTGCTGACAGGAATTACCCCGTGAAAATCGCCCATCACGCCACCCTATCCTCCCTTGTTTTGTTACTGGTTGCGGGAGGACAGTCGCTGGCCCTCTACCACGGCTGGCAACAGCTTGCCCATACCAATCAGGCCCAGCATCAGCACGAGACGCTGCAACAACTGGTGACCGTGACCCTGCAAAACAGCCTGCGTGACTACCTCAACAGCGGCGATCCACAGCAACTGACCGCTGCGGAGAAGATCCGCCAGCAAGCGCTCTCCTCGCTAGCCGCTCAGGATGATGCCGTGGCAGCCCCGCTCAGGCAGCAACTCGAGCAGATGGCGCAGCGCATCGCGCACGACTATCAGGCCGCAGGCAAGCTCTCGGGCAACAGCCAGCTGCTGCTGCAAAATGCGGAGAGTGAACTGGGCAGCCAGGCCATGGCGCTGATCCGCTATGGGGAGCAAGGCGCCAGCACAGAACAATCTGCCGCGGCACAACAATATCGCCGCGGTGCGGCCGAGATCCTGGCGGGCCTGCCGCGCCTCGCCCATTTGCGCCAAAGCTATATGGAGCAGGGCAATGAAAAGCTGCTCGAAGGGATCCGCTTCGAGCTGGAGGCACTGCAAAAACAGGCGCAAGCGCTGCAAGCCTTGCCGCTGCTCGGCCTGTATGAAGAGGCGCCCGCCGATGAGTTCACGCTGGGGGAGCCGGTGCGAAAGGAGCTGGGAGATCAACCGCGCAGCGAATTACGCTCGCTGCTGGGTCGCTATCCGCAGGAGCTGGCCAACAGCCGTGCGGCGCTGCAACAGCAACAGGCTGGCCGCCAGACCGTGCAGCAAGACATCATGGCGATGTTACAAGCGACCAGACAGATGGGGGAACAACTTGCCCGCGAACGGCAAACCGTCAATCAGGAGCTGGCCACCATCCTCGGCACGCTGGCGCTCTGTCTGGTGATAGTCGCCCTGCTGTTTGCGCTGGTGCAACGACGTTGGCTGCTCACCCCCTTGTTGCGACTGCGTGGAGCTTTTATGCAACTCGATCAGACGGGGCAGGCCGAGCCGTTGCCTACCGGGCGCGATCGCAACGAGCTGGCCGATATTGTTGCCAGCTACAATCGGCTGATCGGTCGTCTGCAACTAGACAAACAGCAAAAAGAGGGGCAGCTGTCAGCGGTATCCCTCAGTCTGCAAGGGATGGTCAGTCAGGTTGACGAGATCCACCACAGCACCCGCACCACCGAACAGGTGGTCGACGAGAGCGGCCAGATGATGGATGAGCTGAACCAGCTGGCCGGAGAGGTCCATCAGGTCGCTGCAGACATCGCCCAGCATGCCCACCATAACGAACAGGCGATGAGCCAGAGTGAAGATCTGGTGGGCAGCATGCTGCACGCTACTCATCAGACCGGACTGGCGATTGACGAGAGCGATGAGGCGCTGCAAGCCCTCACCCGCTCGGTTGCCGATGTGACGGCCATTGTCGATGTGATCGGTCATATCGCTCAGCAGACCAACTTGCTGGCCCTCAACGCCGCCATCGAAGCGGCCCGCGCAGGGGAACAGGGACGCGGTTTTGCGGTGGTCGCCGATGAGGTGCGCCACCTCTCGGCCAATACCCAGCAATCCCTCAACCAGATCACCGATATTCTGGGGCGTCTGACCCAATCCGGTGAACAGCTTGGCACTGTACTGAACCGGATCACCAGCGAGTCAAGCCGCCAGCGGGCGCAGGCGGAACAACTGCGCCAGACCACCCAGGCAGTGCGGGAGATCGCCCGCAACACCGCAGTGATCGCCCTGCAGGGCGCCGACAACGCCAAAAGTCAGGAACACAAGCTGGCCAGTTTTGCCGATCTGATCACCCGTATCCATCAGCATGCCCGTCAGGTGAGTCAGCTCTCGGTGCAGGTCTCCTCCCATATTCACCATCAGGCGCAGCAGATCCCCCGCATCCTCGGCCAGCAAGGCTGAACCCTATTCGCCCCGCATCCTCACCAGATCACTTTCCCTCAACCAGAGGGAAAGTTTTTTTGTAGCACAAAATTATCTGTTATCGGCAGGTTAACTGACACCTCGTCCCCCGTACCGGATGAAAACCCGCACTGGCGCTGGCCGCAGCCTCAAGAAAACGCTCTCATCACCGTCATACCTGCCATGAGGCTGTTTACGACCTTGCCCATGATTATTTGCACTCGGTCATACTTTTGAAACGTTGAGGGAACTTTTCATTGATATTTCGCACCGCGAACGTACTCTTGGGGTTGTCCGATAGCCAAGAATCGGAACATAAAAAAACAACATGTGATGATCAGGACTGCCAACTACAGATGTGCCAAGACATCCGGGTTTGCAGGTAGCCAAGACAAGATTTTTTGCCCTTCGGGGTTTTGATTGCAATGCCAATACCGAGCGGTAGGCCCGATGCCAACTGCCGGAAAAAAAGCTAAGTCCATAAAATCAGGAGCAATAAAAATGGAAAAAGTGATCTTCAAGCGCGCCGCTTTGAGTGCCGCTGTGGTAGCCGCTCTGGTCGCCCCCGGTATGGCGTTGGCAGCTCAGGACATGATGAGCCCGGAATACGGCCAGTCCTATGAAACCTTCGTGAAAGACTCCAAACTGACCGGCGGTCTGTTCTACTTCCAGCGTGATCGCGCCCGTGTTGACTCAGGTGTAGTACCTGCAGATAACACCGGAAAATATCGCTCAAACCTGAGCCATGCGACCGCTCAATTAGCTCTTAACTTCAACTCGGGTTATGCATGGGACGTGGTTGGCTTGGACTTGGGCGGATACACTGCCTATGACTTAGCCATTGATGAAAGTAACCCTGTCAACGCCGAGAATGAATTCTCTTTCTGGGGACGAGCTTGGGGAACCAGCAACACCGAATCAGAAAATGGCGCAAGCCTGACCAACGCAGCCCTTAAGTTGAAGTTGGTTGAAGGTCTTACTGCAAAAGCTGGCTATACCCAATTGTATGTTCCTGGCCAGATTGGCGTTAACTGGTCCTACCAACCAGGTACTTACCGTGGTGGACAAGTTGAAGGTAACGTAGGTGGTCTCTATTTGACCTACGCTATCGCAGATGAATACAAGGCTCCCTGGTTCAAAGAAACCCAAGGCTTTTATAAAAGTAAAGCGTGGGGCGGAGCTTGGGGTAATACCTTCGATAAAGAAAACGAGATCGACTACATCCATGCCGTCGCCGCTCGTTACACCTTTGAAAATGGCACAGCCATTACTGGCTCTTTCGGCCAATCAGCCGATTATATGGATAGCTACCACTTCAAACTGGCTCACAAGTTTGACGTACTGGGCGGCCTGTCAACCAGCTACCAATTCTATGGCTCCGAAACAGAAACGTACAAAAACGCCTCTGGTCGTGATGTAGAAACTTATGATGGCTTGGCATGGCAACAAGCACTGACAGCTGCGTGGAACTATGCGCAGTACGGTTTCCGTCTGGAAGGTATGTGGACCAAAGCTGAGGGTGTTGAAGGTAACTATCTGCCCCGTCTGACCCGTGGTTACGGCAACTCCCAGGGCGCCAACGAAATTTGGTGGGACTCCCGCTCTGACTGGAACGCCAACAACGAAAAAGCGCTGTTCTTCGGTGTAACACGTTCTCTGGATGACCTGGTTGGTGCTCCTGGCTGGTCTGTAGGCGTATCCGGTGCTTACGGCTGGGATATGGAGAAAGGTGATGGAACTAAAGTTGCTGAAGGCGATACCGAGTGGGCAGCCAACTTCGATGTCAGCTATACCGTGCAGGATGGCAAGCTGAAAGGCACCCTGTTCAAACTGCACTACACCGACTACAACAATGACCTGCCATCAACTTGGAAGGGCTGGACTGACTATCCGAACGTGTTTACCTCCGAGCGTGACGTCAAGTTCCACATCATCATGCCGTTTACCATCATGTAATCAGGCAATACGATGTCAGCAAACCGGGCCACTTGGCCCGGTTTTCTTTTTACCGGTTGGCAGGCTAACATGCGAGCCGGATAAGGGTTTTATCCACTCACCCGCACGCTTTTGTCAGCAGTCACAAGGACGCCATCATGCCCCGTTTTGTTCTGATCACCGGTTGTTCCAGCGGTATTGGCCTCGCCGCCGCACAGGCGCTCGGGCAGCACGGTTTTACCGTGATCGCTTCGGCGCGCAAGGCGGAAGATGTGGCCCGTCTGCAGCAACAGGGATTGCTGGCGGTACAGCTGGATCTGGCGGACCCTGCCTCCATCGAGCTGGGGGCCAGTGCGGCGCTCCATCTGGCAGGCGGGCGCCTCTATGGCCTGTTCAACAACGGCGCTTATGGCCAACCCGGGGCGCTGGAAGATCTACCCACCGAGGCGCTCAGGGAACAATTCAATACCAACCTGTTTGGCTGGCACCATCTGATCCGTCAGGTGCTGCCGCCGATGCTGGAAGCCAAAGAGGGGAGGATAGTGCAGAACAGCTCGGTTCTGGGACTGGTTGCCATGAAGTATCGCGGCGCCTATAACGCCAGCAAATTTGCACTGGAAGGTTATAGCGACACTCTGCGCCTCGAACTGGCGGGTAGCGGGGTACATATCAGCCTGATTGAACCGGGCCCCATCGATACCCGTTTTCGTGCCAATGCCCGCAGCGCCTTCTTGCGGCACATCGATCCGGCCCAGAGCCGTCATCAGTCGGCCTACCGCCAGACCCTGACGCGGCTGGAAAAAGAGGGGGCCACCAGCGGCTTTACCCTCCCAAGCGAAGCCTGCATCCCGCCGCTGCTCCATGCGCTGACCCACGCCCATCCCAAGGCGCGCTATCCGGTGACCACTCCAACCCGGCTGTTTGCCTTCCTGCGACGGGTATTGCCCACTCGCTGGCTCGATAAACTGCTGGCCAAATCGGCCTGATCCCGTGATGGGCGACAAGCATCCTGCCGCCCAAGTGGCGTTAGCCGGGTAGCGGCATCACCCGTCCCGCCGACCTGGTTTGTCCCTCTCTTCAATAGTGCTCGCCATTGCTGTAGTAGGCACTCTTGACCAGAGGGATCACCTGCACCACCACATAGGTCTGCTCCCCCAGCACCCGTTTCAAATGGCGCGTGATAAGGCGCGCGGCGGCGTCCTGCATCTCTTGTGGCCGCTCGAACCAGTGCAGCTCGACAAACGGAAATCCCGCCTCTGGCTCGCCGTTGCGGATCCAGCAGCTCTCCACCCGCTCCATGGTGACAAACTCCGGCTTGCCGCCGGTCAGCTCGCAAAGCTCGGCCAGCAGCGGGCCACTCACCTGTTGCAGGGTCTCGAGCGCCACGGCGCGAAAACGAAGATGGGGCATGGCAAACCTCTTGGTTATCTGAAATGAGGACTTATCATAGGAGTTATTGTCAGCAAGAGAAGTCACCCGGCGCACATTAAGGATCCCCATGAGATTTCATCGCACCCTCTTTGCCTTCCTGCTCTGCCTGCTGCTACCGCTGCACGCCTTTGCCGATCCCGCCTTCTATCGGGTGAGCAAGGGCAACCAGCAACACTGGCTGCTGGGCTCCATCCATGCGGGCAAACCAGCCCTCTATCCTCTGCCCGAGTCAGTGGAGCGTGCCTGGCTGCAGAGTCGCGCACTGGTGATGGAGGTGGACATGAACAGCATCACGCCAGATCAGTGGCAACAGACCGGCTCACTCACCCGACTGGTGGATGGCAAACCGCTCAAGGATCATCTGCCTGCCGAGCTCTATCAACGCACCCTGATGGCGGGCGCCCGCTATGGCATCGACGAGGCTACCCTCGCCACCCTGCGCCCCTGGTTTGCCGCCATTACCCTGACCCAGGCCGCCATGGCCCGCTCCGACTTCAAGAGTGAACTCGGGATAGACCAGCACTTCGCTACCCGGGCCGCCAAAGAGGGCAAACCGGTAGTGGGTTTTGAAACCCTGCTGGAGCAGCTCGGTTATCTGGCCAGCGTGGGTGACAACCAGACCCTGATGCTCGCCAGCACCCTGGATGAGCTACCGATGCTGGAGAGTGGTTTCGCCGCCGTGATGAAGGCGTGGCAGCAGGGGGATGAGGCGACGCTGATCAATCTGCTCAAGGAGGAGATGGCCCCGCCCGCGCTACAGAGCTGGATGGAGCAGACTCTGCTGGCCGAGCGCAACCACAACTGGCTGAAGAAATGGTCCGCCCTGCCCAACGAGAGCTTTATCGTGGTAGGCGCCCTGCACCTTTACGGCGAACAGGGGTTGCTGGCGTTGCTGGAACAGCAAGGGTGGCGCATTACCCCGCTCACCACACCGGGCCCTGTGCAGGCTCGGTAGCAAGGAGTCCAGTGAGAACGATCACAGATCGCGCTGGTTATTAAACAACCTGCAAGGGAGTTGATCGGGATCATCCCGGACGGGGCAAAGAGGTATTTATCATGCCTGTCATCAACCGGGTGACAGGAGCAATAAAATGGACTTTTGGCTGGACCTGATGTTTGGCAACAGCGTGGGATTGATGTCGATGCTGGTGATTATCGGCACCTTCTTGCTCATCAGCTCTTACGCGGCCTACTTCATCTACAAGGTGATGCACTCGCAACCACCTCATTCACAGCAACCCCATTCTCAACAGCCCAAAGAGGGAAAATAATCCTCTGACCACAGGCGGCAGTTCACACTGACCGCCTGTGCTGTTTTATGGTTTGCGACTGTGCTTCCCGGGCCAGGCTGCACTAATGTCCATGCTGGGCGCCCCTTATCCCCTCCCCCTTTCCCCGTTTTCTGTGCCGGTTGCGGCCGTTATAATGACCCCCACTTTTTCTTATGGGGAGCCTGCCGTGTCTCATAACGACGAACTCTCGCTATTTATGAATGAAGTGGCCGACGTGCGGCCCATTCGCAGCGACAACATCCATCCCCATGCGGCCAAATCCGCCCCGACCGAGGCGCAGCTCGCTCGCCGTCAGGCTGCCACCGCCGAGCAACTCGCCCTCGACCACCTCACCATGGAGGCCATCGAGATGCTAGATCCGCACGAAATCGTCGGCTTCAAGCGTGATGGGGTGCAGGAGGGGGTCTACAAGAAGCTGCGGCTCGGCAAATACGAGCTGCAGGCCAGCCTGGACTTGCACCAGAAAACCCTCAACGAAGCGCGCCAGACGCTGGTGCAGTTCATTGCGGATTGTGAAGTCCGGGATATCCGCTGCCTGCTGATCCTGCACGGCAAGGGGGAGCGCAGCACCCCGCGTGCCCTGCTGAAAAGCTATGTGAGCGCCTGGTTGCCGCAACTGCCCGCCGTCATGGCGATCCACAGTGCCGAGCGTCGCCACGGCGGCAGCGGTGCCCTCTATGTGCTGCTGCGCAAAAGCGAACGCAAAAAAGCGGAAAACCGCGAGCGGCACCAGAAGCGGCTCGGCTAATCCGCGTTTCGCCCCACGCCTTTGGCCCGCCTGCATGAAGGTGGTCAACTATACAGCGGCGGTGTTAGCATCGAACGGCCCCGAGCATGCCAGGTACGGGGTGTATACCATCAGGGACGATAACAAGGACAATCCCATGTCATATCAAAAGCTTGAACAACATCAGCAGCAGATCCACCGCTTTAGCCACCTCGCCGCCATCTGCGGCTGGGATCAGGCGGCCATGATGCCGGAAGGGGGCAACGATGCCCGCGCCGAAGCGATGGCCGAACTCGGTCTGCTAATCCACCAGAAACGTACCGCTCCCGAGCTGGGTGACTGGATTGCCAGGGCCGAGAGCGAGCCGCTGGATGAGGTGCAACGGGCCAACCTCGGCGAGATCAAGCGCCAGTGGCAAGATGCAAGCCTGCTGCCCGGTGAGCTGGTCGAAGCGCTATCGCTCGCTGGCAGCAAGTGCGAGCACGCCTGGCGCAGCCAGCGCAAGAACAACGACTGGGCCGGTTTTGCCCCCAATCTCGAGGAGGTGGTGAAACTCTCCCGTGAAGTGGCGCAGCTGCGGGCCGATGCGCTTGGCGTGCGCCCCTACGACGCCATGCTGGCGCTCTATGAGCCGGGCATGACCAGCGCACGGCTCGATCAGATCTTCGGCGATCTCGCCAGCTGGCTGCCGGCTCTTATCCAGACCGTGAGTGAACAGCAGAAGGGCGATGCCCTGTTGCTGCCGCAAGGCCCCTTCCCCATACCGACCCAGCAGGCGCTCGGTCAGGAGGTGATGGGACTGCTCGGCTTTGATTTCGCCCATGGCCGGCTCGATGTGAGCAGCCACCCCTTCTGCGGCGGCGTGCCGACCGACGTGCGGATCACCACCCGCTATAACGAGCAGGAGTTTGTCTCCAGCCTGATGGGCATAGTGCACGAAACCGGTCACGCCCGTTACGAGCAGGGGCTGCCGCGTCATCTGCAGGGTCAGCCGGTGGCCGAGGCCCGCTCCATGGCGATCCACGAGAGCCAGAGCCTGTTTTGCGAGATGCAGCTGGGGCATCATCCGGCCTTCCTCGCGCTGCTGGCGCCACGCATTCGTCACCACTTCGGCGAGCAGGCGGCGTTTGCTCCGGACAATCTGGCCAGGCTCTACAGCCGGGTCGAGCCGGGCTTTATCCGGGTCGATGCGGACGAGGTGACCTATCCGGCCCACGTTATTCTGCGCTACGAGCTGGAGCGCGATCTGGTGGAAGGGAAGATCGAAGTGGCCGACATCCCCGAGCTGTGGGATGCCAAGATGCAGCAGTGGCTGGGGCTCTCCACCAAGGGAAACTACCGCAATGGCTGCATGCAGGATATTCACTGGACCGACGGCTCGTTCGGCTATTTCCCGAGTTACACCCTGGGTGCCATGTATGCCGCCCAGCTGCGTTTTGCCCTCGAGAAAGAGCTGGGCAGCATGGGGGAGGTGATCGCGGCGGGCCGCCTGCCGGAGATCTTCGGCTGGCTCGGGCGCAACATCTGGTCACAGGGGAGCCTGCACAGCACCGACGGGCTGGTGCGCCGCGCCACCGGTGAAGCGCTCAACCCGCACTGGCTGCGCCAACATCTGGAACAGCGCTACCTGAAGTAATGAGCACAGTAAGCTAACAGCAGAACGGAGCCCTTTTTAGTTGACCACTACAGGGCCCCGTTTTTATGGCGGTTAATTTTTATGGCGGTGCATGGCACAGCACGCCGTCACGACAATGCTGTAAAAATAGGGAGTTCAGAGGGGGTCCGGGGAACCCAGCAACTCGCGCAGTTGCAGGATATTGCCCTCCGGGTCGAAGGCGTTGCGCACCACAAAGCCAGGCCCTGTCCACTGCTGTGGCAGCAAACCGCCGCCGAGATCCGCCGCCTTCGCTTCTGCCCAGGCGAGGCTGGAGACGGTGAAGAACAGCTTGATGGCCCCCTCTTCCCGCAGTTCCGGCGGCCGCTTGATAACGACTTTCCCAGCATAGGGCGCAGGAATGGCGTGGATCAGCAGCTGGATATCGCTGTTTTCCAGCACCACCAACTGCTCATCCTGACTGCAGACCACCATCTGCAGCAGGGTACGGTAAAAGTGGGTCAGCAGGCCCGGATCCTTGGCATAGATCAGGGCACCGGCACGAGCGGGGCCTGGCATGGAGCACTCCTCAACAGTGAACGACTGGGTGGACAGATCTCCACCATCTCACAGTTGCACGCCCCATTCGATCCTTTTTAGCGGCTCGCCAGCCTCACTGCACAAAGTGCCACTGCCGCAGCGCCAGTGTCGGAGGCGGCCCCTGATCATCCCCCAGATCTGCCATGCCCAGCGCCTCGTCATAGTGCACCCCGCCCGCACCGCTCTCGGTCAAGTGTTTTGCCCGCACCGCCCCGAACAGACCGCCACTTCCGCTGATCTTCATCTCGGTCAGCGGGGCATAGAGAGCGGCATAGAGCGGGGTATTACCCGATAGCTTGACCCCATCCTTGCCGCTATACGCGGAATAGAGGGAGATAGCAGGCGTACCGCCAGTGGTCAGCCCCTGCTTGGCTGCCGTCACCTCGGCACCGGCCCCGAGATCAACCTTGCCGCTGACGATCAGGGTCAGGCTGCTCCCCTCGCTCACCGTCAACTTGTTGCTGCCAGTCATGGTGAAATCCTTGTCGATCAGCAGCACCACATCCCCCTTGATGGTGAGTGTGGCATCGGCCCCCATATTGAGACTGTCGAGCTGATAAATGGTCTGATCCTTGCCAAACAGCTCCCCCTTGCCGGGTAGCGGCAGCCCGGGCTTGTGCTGGTTGCTGCTGGTTACCGAGCCAGTGGCGGGATCCGTGGTCAGCACCATCTGCTGGGTGGCGCCCAGCGTCAGCGGCCCGTTGATGGGCAGTGTGGCAGGGGGAAACGATTTGGGCAGCGCGGCCACATTGAGCGGGTCACACACCTGTCCGGCCACAGGTGGCAGCTTGGGATGAGTGCGGTATTGGGGAGCCAGATACTTCTGATGCTTGGCATCAAGGAATGCCCCCTTCCCACCATAGTTCAACTTGTCGCCAGCAATGCTTGTGCCATGACCCATAGAGACATCACCATTGATCGCAACAGCTCCGGCAATATGCCCCCCTTGCAAGGCAAAATTTCCACTCCCGTTCACGCTGCCCTCAACCCTGACGACCCCATCAGAGGGAGAAATGGTGATATCGCCGCCAGCAAGTACATTACCCGCAACAGGTGAAGAGCCGTTCAAGGTCACCGAGCCGGTCGCCCGCACATCACCCCAGATGGGGGAGTGCCCGGCGAGCACTACATTGGCCTTGTCGCTGACAGTCGCCACCTTGGCGTTTTGCCCCTGATTAAGAGTCCCGGAAACAGACTCCTTGTACGCCCCCTTGCGCGAGTCGTAGCTGTCGATAAAACCGCTACCGGAGAGGCTTAGCCCTTCGCATGCCACCACCGAATCCTGAAAGATGAGATTGCCGGGCTCACGCTTGAGGGCAAACAGGGCATTAAGGCTGGCGTTTCCCTCCAGATAGCGGCCATGGCTCTGCAACGCCAGCTTGCTCCCGGCGGAGGCATCCAGCTGATCGATGCTGAAGCGGCTGCCCGCCATGGCCCCTTCGCCCTTGCTTGGCACCTTCTGCACCAGTTGAGCCCACTCTATCCGTGGTTCAGCGCCAAGGGCCTGATGCAGGGCTCGATAACTCTCGTTCATCCCCTGTTCGGCACTGAGCTGTGCATTGATCTTCTTGTGAAAATTGCCGCTCAGGCGAGTCTGCAACTGGTTCTCCTGAATGCTGGTAAACACCAGCAGACTCGACAGCAGGCTCACTACCAGCACCACCAGCAGTACGGCTCCCCGCTGCCCCTGTAATCCCTTGTTCATCCCGCTCCCCCTGCTGTGGCGTTGGCACCGGATGTGGCCAACGCTGCCGCCCAGACCGCCTTGCGGCGGGCCACCTGCACCTCTACTCCCGGAGCCAGATAGCTGGGCAGCCCTTCGGGCAAGATGCGGATATTGACCAGTGCACCCTGCTGGCCGAATTCAAGATCCTGAAGATGGGCCAGCAACAGGCGCGGGCCATCTCCGTCATCGCAACTGAGTACCGGCGGCGTGAAGCGGTACTGCTCGGTAAAATCGGCGGTTTTCTGGTTGCCAAGGCAGGAGAGCACCTGACTGCCCCCCTCCACCTTGAAAGCCAGCGTCAGGCGATCAGGGGTCACGGCTATCAGCTGATCCGCCTGCTTGATGCTGTTGGTAAAGGTGAGAGTGGCAAAGCGCAGCACTTCGTTCGCCTGCTCCAGCGCCTTGCTCTGCTCGACCGTGCTCTTGATTGGGGCGTAACCGGCAAAAATCGCCAGCATCAACATCAGACCGAGCACCATGGAGATCATCAGCTCGACGAGACTGACGCCTCGTTGCCGTGAGGGGACGCTCAGCATAAAGGCGGAAATCCTGCGTTCAGCTCCACCCGCTTGGCGCCGGAGACCCGCTCATCCTGCCACTCGATAGCGACCACAAAGTTGTCGCTATAACGGTTCGGCAGCACCAGCCGGTGGCCATCCTGCAGGGTGAAGCGGGCAAGAAAATCGGCCTGGGTGAACCGCTCGGGCTTGCGCTGCACTTCACACAGCGAACTCCAGATCTGCTCCACGCTGTTGCTCGCCTCGATCGTAGCCAGCGTGCTCTGCAAGCTGTAATGCGCCTGCTGCAACGAGACCACCTGCCCCTTGGCGAGACCGAGAAACACCATCACAGCCAACACCATGGAGACCATGATCTCCACCAGATTGAAGCCCTGCTGGCGGGCAAGTGCGGCGTGTCTCATGAGCAGCTCCCTTGCAACAGCTGGCCGCTCGGGGCCACGCAGAGCACCCGCTGCTCACCGAGGCGATTGGCCAGAATGATCTCGGCGTGGCTACTGCTGCCGGTTGGCGCGATCTGGATGGGGTCAAACGGCTTGATCACCACGCCGCCACCGGGAGCTGATGCCTGACGCAACCGCTGGTTGTCGGCCATCACCTCCCAGCCACCGTTCTCGGTGCCCTGCAGCACCACCGGCAGGGTCAGCTTGACCGCTTCACTGCGGGCAAAACGGTAGGCAGACGCGAGCTCGGTCGCGCTGCGATCGAGCCGTTCGGCCGCGAGGCGCTGACTCATGGAGGGCAACCCGACCAATAGCAAGATGGCGGCTATACCGACCGTGATCATCAACTCAATCAGAGTAAATCCGCGCACGTTCATCTTATGATCCCCAGCAGTCATGGCGATTGGCCGCGCGATAACCGGTCTGATCGAGGGTCAGAGTGCCGCACTCATCCTGTTGTCGCGTCGTTGGAATGGCTTTGAGCAGGTAGTCGCCAGCATCTTGCTGGCTGTAGCTGAACTGGTAGAAATCCGTGTTGGAAGGGGTAGCAAACGTGTCTGGATAACGGCCCTGTTGGGTATAGATACGTTCGAGGGCGAGCGCCTGCTCCAGCAATTGCTGCTGCGCTTCGTAACGACGTCCCTGTTGCAGATAACCCTGATACGCTGGCAACGCGATGACCGCGAGAATGCTGACAACCGTCATGGCGATCAACAACTCGATCAGACTAAACCCCCGGCAATGGGGCCATGCCTTACAGTTGTTCACTTATCATCCTTGGCAAGTGTTGTTATTTGTCGGCCCTGGGCCGCAAATGCAATGACTTAATAATCATAAAAAATTAACTGACTCGATTGAACAACACTAAATCGCCACACTCAATGTAAAAAAGATAATTATGTGATCTGTTATTAATTTTTAAGCAGTTTTCACCGCCACTAATCTCGCTAAGCAAATAAAGCTAGGCCAATCGACATCCGTTATGCCCCCTTCTGTCGAGCCGAGACATATGAATAACAGCGTGACGAAGAGTGAAACCCGGCCGTGCAATAAAAGAGCAAAATAACCTTTGGCCAATTTTTGCTATCACTGTCCGTTTCTGGCTAGTCATGGCCCCCGAGCCCCCTTACTCTCTTGCCATCTATTCCAGCAAAGCCGCCAACACCATGAATGCAAAGCCCAGCCCAGAGTCGTCACCGGATGAGGTGATCAACACCCTCAGCCGTGAGCAGTGTCACGCCGCACGGCTCGCCCGCGATGCTCGCTTCGATGGCCGCTTCTTTACCGGCGTGTTCTCGACCGGTATCTACTGCCGGCCTGTCTGCCCGGCACGGCCACCGCACGAGCACAATGTGCGCTACTTCCAAAGCGCTGCAGCTGCCGAGCAGTATGGGCTGCGACCCTGCCTGCGCTGCCGCCCTGAGCTGGCCCCCGCCGCCCGTGGCGATCTGCCGGTTGAACTGGCTCGTCTGTTGGCGCGTATCGATCGCGGTGAGCTGGCAGACAGCACGCTCGCCGAACTGGCGGCGGAGAGCGGTATCAGTGAGCGCACCCTGCGCCGCCAGTTCGAGGCATACCTTGGCGCCTCACCAAAACAGGTGGAACAGACGCGCCGCCTGCTGCTCGCGAAACGACTGCTGACCGAAACCGGGCTACCCATCACCGACATCGCGTTTGCCGCTGGCTTTGCCAGCATCCGTCGCTTCAATGACGCCTGGCTCAACGCCTACGGGCTGGCCCCACGCACCCTGCGCCAACAAGAGGATCATGCGCCAGAGCACATGAGCACGCAGCCCCGCGGCGCAACCCTGACGCTGCAACTGCCCTACCGCCCCCCGTATGACGTAGCGGCCATGCTGGCGTTCTACCGGCTGCGGGCGATCCCCGGGCTGGAGCGAGTAGATGGCGAGGTGTATGAGCGGCGCTATCGGGTCGGCGATCAGGTCGCGCAGGTGCGTATCGCGCAGGGCAAGGGGCATAGCCTGCAGCTCACCGTCCATGATCTGCCGCTCGCAGCACTGCCCGATCTGCTCTATCGGGTGCGCCGGATGTGGGATCTCGATGCCGACATGCAGCGGATCGGTGATCTGCTCGGTCAGGATCCGCTGCTCGCCCGCTTGCAGGCGCGCAGGCCCGGCGTGCGACTGCCGGGTGGCTGGGACGAATACGAGGTGATGCTGCGCGCCATCGTCGGCCAGCAGGTCTCGGTCAAGGGAGCCATCACCATACTCGGGCGACTGGTAGCCCGTACCGAGGCGCAATTCGGGGTGGCGCAACTACCGACCCCCGCCCAGTTGTGCGAACTCGATCTCGACGGCATCGGCATGCCCGGCAGCCGTATTCGTACCCTGTGGGGAGTGGCGAAGGCACTGGCCAGCGGTGAGCTGACCCTCACGACAGCCAGTGATGAGCAGTTGCTGGCACTACCGGGCATAGGCCCCTGGACGGTCTCTTACTGGCGGCTGCGCTGCGGGATGGATACCGATGCCTTCCCCGCTTCCGATCTGGTGCTGCAAAAGGCACTCGGAGGCGGCACCAAGCTGCCGGTGAAAGAGGTGTTGGCGCAAAGTGCGGCGTGGCAACCGTGGCGCAGCTATGCGGCCAGCTGGCTGTGGCACGCTATGAGCGAAGCGCCCGATTTGCTGCTCCGTGCCACTGGCAACGAACAACAGCCAGATACCCAACAACAGGAGATAACACCATGATCCGCTACGATATTCTGCCGACCCGCTGCGGCGATCTGCTGGTCGCCATCAATGAATCCGGTCTGGTACACGTGGACTTTGTGGCGGGCCTGCGGGCACTGCCCGATATGAGCGGCTGGCTGCAAAACCCCACAGCGCTGGCCCCCTTCCTCGCCGAGTTTGACGCCTATTTTGCCGGTCGCTTGCAGCGTTTCTCCCTGCCCCTTGCCACCCGTGGCACAGCTTTTCAGCAGGCAGTGTGGCAAGCGCTGTGCAACATCCCCTATGGCGAGACCCGCAGCTACAGCGATATTGCCCGCGCCATCGGCAAACCCGATGCGGTGCGGGCAGTGGGCGCAGCAAATGGCCGCAATCCGCTCTCGATCATCGTTCCCTGCCATCGGGTGATCGGCCAAAACGGCAGCCTGACCGGCTATGCGGGGGGATTGGAGATTAAAAAAGCACTGCTGGCGCTGGAGAGGGGCAATTAAAGGAGTCTGAGTAGAGCACCTGCGATAAAAAATTGCCCCTTTTCCAGATGGAGAAAGGGGCTCATTGATCAGCGTTTCAGGCTGCCCATCACATGCATTTCGCAGCGGTTACAGTCAAAACGCAGGCGGAAGGTGTCTTTACCCATCTTGAGTTCCAGCGGCTCGGCCTTGAGACCTGGCACCTCGTTCGGACAGAGGTTCTGGCTGTAACGGATACAGTGCTTGGTGATCATCAGCACCACTTCCCGCTCCTCCTTGTTCGCCTCATAGGCGGGGGCAATGCGCTCCACCCCGTGTTCGCGGAAGAACTGCTCGGCGGCGCTGTTCAGCACATTGCCAAGGTAGGAGAGACGGTGCTGGGGATAGTTGATATCCCGCAGGGCGATGCGTCGCTCGGGGCGCTGGTAGCTCGCCACGCGTGCGGCCTCCAGCGCAGCGATGCCATCCCGGCGCAAGCCGTTGAGCTGTGATGCGGCGATAAATAGCGGGTGAGTGAATCCCAACTCAATCTTGCGCGCCACAAACAGGGTATTGCCGAGTTTACCAAGCTGGTCGCGCGCCTGTTGCAGCGCCCGCTCCGGATTGTCGGCAGGCTGTTTATCGCAAGACAGCGTCACCATGGCGCTGATGCCCTGCTCGTCGGTGAGCGTGAGGCTCACGCCCTCATCGCACTCTGCCAGTACCATATCGACCCGGATACGGCGATCCGCGCTCGCCTTCTCCAGCATCTTGCTGAACGCCTGATCGTGGTTGCGGTAGATTTCTGTCCCCACCTTCAGCCCCGGCATGCGTTCTGACAGGAGTAACTGCTTACCTTCGACTTTGTTGAGGCGCATACCCACCAGCTCGTTATTCGGCTTGAAGAAGCCCAGACCGTCGCCGTTGTTGAGGGTGACCTGTTTGCCGTCGATCTCGATGCCGTCACGGGTCACCTTGGTGACCCGCCCCAGCGGCTCGCCCACATATTTCGGGCTCCTGGTGGAGTCGATACCCTGATGACGTCCATGGAGGAAGTAATCGGTGCTGCCGCGGTTGAAACTCTTCTTGGGGTCAGGCGTGAAGCTGTAGCTGCAACGGCCAGCAGAGGCAGCCACCAAATCGGAGCGGCTATCCAGAATGGCGTCCAGCTTCTGCCGATACCAGGCTGTGACGTTTTTGACGTAGTCGAGCCCCTTGAGGCGCCCTTCAATCTTGAAGGAGCGGATCCCCGCCTCGATCAACGCCTCCAGGTTGTCGGTCTGATCCATATCCTTGAGCGACAACAGGTGGCTGTCGGCCACCAGCACTTCACCGTCCGGCTTTTGCAGCGAGCAGGGCAGACGGCAGAGCTGGGCACACTCACCACGGTTAGCACTGCGGCCGGTACGGGCATGGCTGATGTTGCACTGGCCGCTATAAGAGACACAGAGCGCGCCGTGTATAAAAAACTCCAGCTGCACATTGGTCGCTGCACTGATCTCGCGGATCTGCGCAAGAGACAGTTCGCGCGCCAGCACCACCTGAGAGAAGCCCACATCCTGCAGAAACTTCACCTTCTCCGGCGTGCGGTTGTCGGTCTGGGTACTGGCATGGAGGGCGATGGGTGGCAGATCGAGCGCCAGCAGTCCCATATCCTGCACGATGAGCGCATCGGCACCCGCTTCATAGATCTGGTGGGTCAGGCGCAGGGCCTGTTCCAGCTCGTGATCGTGCAGCAGGGTGTTGAAGGCGACAAAGACCTGGGCGCCGAAGCGATGGGCGTGGCGCGCCAGCGCTTCGATATCTTCGATGGTGTTGCCCGCCGCGCTGCGGGCGCCAAAGGCAGGGCCGCCCATGTAGACGGCATCGGCACCATGGTTGATGGCTTCGATGCCGTAGGCGAGGTTCTTGGCCGGAGCCAGCAGCTCCAACCGGTTGTTATGGCTTAACGGGTGCTTGTTCTGGTGCATGGTCTCGGGATCAGGGCGGACAGCAAATGGGCGCTACTCTAGCCCATTCACCCCCCCCGTGCCTTGATCCCGCTTAAGGTATCTGCGAAATGCAGGATTAGATAACCACCTTGAGCGCCAACCCGAGCAGCACCAGCCCGCTCACCTTGTCAATCACAAAGGATTTGGCTTTCAGCCACGCCAGCACCGGCCCACGAGAGAGCACCAGCGCCACCAACACGTACCAGACTGCGTCGATTCCGCCCGCGGTGAGCATCATGATGCCCCCTTCGCTCCAGCCGGTATCGGCCCGCACAAACTGGCTGAACAGAGCGATGAAGAAAACCGCCAGCTGGGGGTTAAGGAAGGCAACCATAAAACCTTCAAAGGCCCCCTGCCGACCACGCAGTTGATGCACCTCTTCATTCACTTCGTCACTGGCTGGTTTTGCCAGCAGGGCTTTCACCCCGAGCCAGGCAAGAAATGCAGCGCCGCCGTAGCGGATCAGATCAAACAGGATCGGGGTCTGGGTGATCAAAATGGAGAGGCCGAGCGCGGTGACCAGCGCATAGATACCAACCCCGAAACCATGACCTAGCGCAGTGGCGACACCATGCCCCTGCCCGCCATGCATCGTGTTGCGGATGATCAGCGCCAGACTCGGCCCCGGGCTGATGGCCCCCATCACGCAGATTGCGGCCAGTGCCAGCCAACTCGTCAGTTCCATGCTTTTCCTCTTTTGCGCTCGATATAATGACCTGCACTCAGGGTACGGGCTGAGCCATTATGCCAGTAGTGAAAGTTATGAATAGATTCCATAACCAATGGCTATGGTGCCGCACAACTGACTGGGCTAACCGCCGAGATCGAGCAGCTTGTGACTCTCGCCAACGGTGCGTTGCAGGTGATCCCGCAGGAATGGGTAGGCCAGCTCGCGAAACCAGCGGTGGGCCGGATCCTGATGGTGGCGCTGGTGCCACAGCAGATGATACTGCTGGTCGCGGGTAGCAAATGGCAGTTCGACAAAGGTGAGCTCATGGTCGCAGGAGAGCTGCCAGGCGATATGAGCCGGAGTGGTCATCAGGCAATCGGTGCGCAGCAACACCTCCACCGCCGCCTGAAAGAAGGGGACTCGAGCAAACCAGCGCCGCCTCAGTCCCTGCGGCGCCAACACCTGCTCAACCGGACTGTCTTTGTCGCCTCCCCCGCTAACCTGCAGGTGAGGCCAGGCGAGATAGTCATCGAGACTCAGCGCCTTGCCCGCCAGCGGGTGATGACGTCCCATCAACACCGCCAGCCGATCTTCCCCCTGATGCAGACCTCGGATCTGCTCCGGTACCTGCTCGGTGATGGTAGAGACCAGATCCAGCTCGGACTGCCACAGCTGCGGCAGCTGACGTTTGTCCCACAGGCTGTACTCCAGCGCCGCCAACGGCGCCTCTTTGGCGAGCGCGGCACAGATATCGGGCAGGATATGCTGGGCCACATAATCGGAGGAGGCGAGCCGAAATACCCGCTCGCAGCGGCTCGGGTCAAACCCGGGGGCCTCGTAGAGCCGCTCCAGCGCACCGAGAGAATCCGCCAGCTGGGCTGCCAGCGCTTCAGCCCGTGGCGTCAGCAGCCAGCGTTGCCCCTCCCGCACCAGCAACTCGTCGTCAAACTCGCTGCGCAACTGGGCAAGCTGCTTGCTGATGGAGGGCTGGCTCAGGTGCAGCAACTCGGCGGCGCGGCTGATATTGCGGGTCTCCAGCAGCACCTTGAGGGTGGGCAGCAGATTGAGATTGGCTCTGAGCAAAGAGATACCCTCATCAGTGGCGAAACGCCTATCTTAGGGCAGAGGAGTCCCGTGTTTTAAGCAAAATTTCCTGCCATGTTCAGCACGTTGCGACCCTTTGCGGCTAGATGGCGCAGCGGCTCCCCCCGCACATAACCATGACCACAAGATGACAGTGGTTGTCTCGTGCGGCATAATTGCACGATTTTCCGCCCGCGGGCGATCCACTTTGAGAAGCGGTAACAAGATGAAATACGCCAATATCACCGGCTGGGGCAAATGCCTGCCTCCCTCCGTGCTGACCAACGATGACCTCAGCACCATCATGGATACGTCAGACGAGTGGATCTATCCGCGCACCGGCATCAAGGCCCGCCGGATCTCCCATGTCAGTACCTCGGATCTCGCCACCCTGGCCGGTCGCCGCGCGCTGGCCTGCGCCGGTCTGGAAGCGAGCGATCTCGATGGCATCATCCTGGCTACCGCCACCCCGGACAACCTGCTGCCAAGTGCCGCCTCTGCGGTGCAGAAGAAGCTCGGTGCCGTCAATGCCGCCGTGTTTGATCTCAATGCGGCCTGCACCGGTTTCGTCTATTCCCTCTCCGTCGCGACCTCGCTGGTGCAGACCGGCATGATGAAGAAGGTGCTGGTGATTGGTGCCGAACGCCTCACCTACCTGCTGGATTGGGCGCGCCGCGATACCGCCGTGCTGTTTGGCGATGGTGCCGGTGCCGTGGTAATCGAGGCGAGTGAGCTGGAGTGTGGCCTGATCGCCAACAAGCTGGGCTGTGACAGCGAAGCGCGGGAGATCCTGCACGTACCGAACTTCGGTACCGATCGGGTGCGTTTTGCCGATATCGATGGTCTGTTCACCTTCAACTTCGAAGGGCCGGAGATCTTCAAACGCGCCGTGCGCGGCATGGGTGAAGCCACCAGCACTGTGCTGGCGCAGGCCGGTATTGCGCCGGAGCAGGTCGATCTGATCGTGCCGCACCAGGCCAATATCCGCATCATCGAGACCCTCACCAAACGGATGAATGCGCCGATGGAGAAGGTGATGGTCAACATCGAAAATTACGGCAACACCTCCGCCGCCACTGTGCCCATCGCCCTGTGTGAAGCGCTGGAGCAGGGGCGCGTCAAGCCGAACTCCTATCTGCTGACCGCCGCTTTCGGTGCCGGCCTGACCTGGGGTGCCGCCATCATCAAGTGGGGAGATCGCGTCACCCCCATCAAGGCGTGCGATGCAGAACTGCCCCCCTGCGACCAGAGTGCGCTGGAGCTCATCGCCCATGCTGTGGAAGGTTGCCAGAAGGCTCACGCCAACGAGGCTTGATCCTCATCAGGAGCCTGAATCCTCAGGCTCCTTCTCTCCTTTTCATCCCCACCTGGCTCTGCCCCCCACCTCGCAAGCCGCTTGATACGGCAATCGCTGATACAAACAACTCCGATTTGCAGCCAATTAATTTTTTTCCGCTAACCTTATTGTGCCAACTATAAATAAAGAAAAGAGCGTCAAGGGGCACCATGACTGTTTCGGTCCTGCGCCTTTACCTCTTACCAAATAATTGCACAGGGATAAGCTACGTATGGCACAACACAAAAGTGGCGTGAACACACCGCTTTGGGAACCGGTTTGCTGGATTTGCTGCATCGGGCTTGCTCTGCTGAGCTGCCTGTTGCTACAGCTCGCCGATGCGCTGTCACCTCTCTACCTGCTGCTCAATGTGCTGGTTGGTATTGCCGCCGCGCTCTGGACATCGAGTCACTTCCACCAGCACACACTCCGACATCGTGCAGGAGAGGAACAAACCGTCGCAACCGATCCTCTCGCCCACTCCATCATCGGGCTCGAACAGGTGTGCGAGAAGGCACTCCCCATCTGGTCCCAGCAAATTGAAAGCTCTCGTCAACAAACCGAAGCCGCGATGATTGACCTGACTCAACGCTTCAGCGGCTTGGCCAACAAGCTGGAAGAAGCAGTCAATGCTTCTCATCTGGCAGCCGGAGAACTGGGTGATGCCAATTCCCGTGGCATGGCAGGAGTCTTGAGCGAGAGCCAGCAGCAACTCAATGAGGTAGTGGCCATCCTGCACTCCGCCCAGGCCAATCGGGACGCCATGCTGGGTGAGATAAAAAGCTTGACCACCTACACCATAGAGCTCAACACCATGGCCATGGATGTGGCCAAAATCGCCTCCCAGACCAACCTGCTGGCCCTCAACGCCGCCATTGAAGCGGCTCGTGCAGGGGAAGCAGGCCGTGGCTTTGCTGTGGTCGCGGATGAAGTGCGCAACCTCTCCCGCCTCTCCAGCGAAACCGCCCAGAAGATGACCGACAAGGTAGACACCATCAATACTGCTATCGGCCGCGCCTTCCAGATTGCCGAAAATGCTGCCGCACGGGATCACGCCTCGGCGCTCAATTCGGAGCAGACAATCGAACAGGTACTGGCCCGTTTTCGCCATGCCACTGACAGCCTGGCGGAATCCGCCTCCCTGCTGCAAAACGAGAGCACCGATATCCATCGCGAAATCTCCAGCGTCATTGTCTCGCTGCAATTTCAAGACAGGGTCAGCCAGATCCTCAGCCACGTCAGACAAAACATGGAGAGCCTCTCCAGCCATCTGGTTGCTTCGGAGCAGAGCAGCAATGCGACAGGGCCAATCCAGATCGATGCCAATCGCTGGCTGGCAGAGATGGAGCTCTCATACGCCACCGACGAACAGCGCAATATTCACCATGGTCGCACCACCCGTTCTGTCAACGCGCAACCAAGCAGCGCCGACATCACATTTTTCTAGGAGAGAGATATGGGCAAAACGATCCTGATCGTGGATGACTCGGCAACTATTCGCCAAGTCGTGGGCATGACCCTCAAGGGCGCCGGTTATGAGGTCATGGAAGCCTCTGACGGCAAAGATGCGCTCAACAAACTAGATGGCAAGAAGATCAACCTGATCATCAGTGACGTCAACATGCCGAACATGGATGGCATCACCTTCGTCAAAGAGGCCAAAAAGCTGGCCAACTACAAATTTACCCCTGTCATCATGCTGACCACCGAATCTCAGGACAGCAAGAAGCAGGAGGGACAAGCCGCAGGAGCCAAAGCCTGGGTGGTCAAACCCTTCCAGCCCGAACAGATGCTGGCCGCAGTCGCCAAGCTCATCATGCCGTGATCCGGAGCGCATCATGCAACTACAGAGCGAGCTACTCGACAACAAGGTAGTGGTGACCATGCCGGACGAGATCACCATTTATACAGTCAGCGAGCTGAAAGATGCTCTCTCACCCTTATTGCATCAGGGGAACGAACTGGAGCTGAATCTGGCAGCGGTATCCGAGATAGACAGCGCCGGGCTGCAATTGCTGCTGGCAGCGAAGAAAACCGCTCTGCAGCAAGGCTCCTCCCTGGCACTGGTCTGGCACAGCCATGTTGTGCTTGAACTGCTGGAGCTCTGCCAGCTCTCGGCCTTTTTTGGCGACCCCACCCTCATCACCCATGGCGAACGGCCCTGAGCCACTATGACAAGGAGTCACCGTGAGCATCGATCTTGATCAGGCTTTACAAA
Source organism: Aeromonas sp. ANP5 (assembly GCF_963870295.1). Taxonomy (NCBI): domain Bacteria; kingdom Pseudomonadati; phylum Pseudomonadota; class Gammaproteobacteria; order Aeromonadales; family Aeromonadaceae; genus Aeromonas; species Aeromonas sp. ANP5. Next base: position 27,312 of record NZ_CAWMRY010000003.1, read on the forward strand.
CCTATATCGCCGAGGCACGCGAGTTGCTTGAAGAGATGGAATCAGCACTTCTATCACTGGAATCTGACCCTGACAATAGCGAGCTGATTGGTGCCATCTTCCGTGCAGCTCATACCATCAAGGGGTCAGCTGGCCTGTTTGGTCTGCAACCAATCGTCGGGTTTACCCATATCGTCGAGGATCTGCTAGACCAGATCCGCAATCAGCAGCTAACCGTCACCTCTCCTCTGATCAAGGATCTGCTGGAGAGCTGCGACCACATCCAGACGCTCATCAGTGTCGTTGCAGAACAGGGCAGCACGTTAAGCGATGTCGATGCCAACCAGGATGAACGGCTGAGGCTCGCTCTCACCCGTCATCAGTGCGTCCCCCATGCCACGCTGCCAGATACTGTACATACGCCGGAACCCAAGATCGAAAAAGAGGGAGGGATTACCAGCTCCGCCTCCCTGTGGCATATCTCCCTGCGTTTTGGCCCCGATGTGCTGCGCAATGGCATGGATCCGGCCGCATTTCTGCGCTATCTCGGCACCCTCGGGACCATATGCTCGGTGGAGACCATCCATCAGGCGTTACCGGATTGGGAGCAGTTCGATCCGGAGAATTGCTACCTCGGCTACGAGATAGACTTCGACTCGCAGGCAGATAAGGCAGCCATCAGCGATGTCTTTGAATTTGTCAGAGATGACTGCCAGATCACCATCTTGCCGCCCCACAGCAAGATCGCCGAGTTCATCAACCTGATCGAGTCACTGCCGGAAGATAGCGCCATGCTGGGGCAGTTGCTGGTCAACACCGGCGCCCTGACCGCAGAGGAGTTAGCAAGCGGTCTACAGACACAACAAGCGACCCCGGCAGAACAAGCGCCCAGACTCGGAGAAATCCTGATTGCGCAGGGTGCCGTCAACGAAGCCGTTGTCGATGCCGCCCTGAAAAAACAGAATCAGACCAAAGAGAGCAAGAGCAAAGAGGGCCGTTACGTCAGGGTGCATGCCGACAAGCTGGACGATCTGATCAATCTGGTCGGGGAGTTGGTAGTCGCCAGTTCAGGAGCCAATCTGCTGGCCCAACGCACCCGCGAAAGCCAGCTGCAGGAAGCCACCTCAGTCATTGCCATGCTGGTGGAAGAGATCCGCGACAGTGCACTGCGCCTGCGAATGGTGCCTATCGGCGATACCTTCAACCGCTTCCAGCGGGTGGTGCGCGATGTCAGTCAGGAACTGAACAAGGATATCACTCTGGTAATCTCCGGAGCCGAGACTGAACTGGACAAGTCGGTGGTAGAGAAGATCGGCGATCCGCTGATGCATCTGGTCAGAAACTCGATGGATCATGGCATCGAATCGGCAGAGCAACGGCTGCTGGCAGGCAAACCCCCCCGTGGCACCCTGAATCTCAATGCCTATCACGACTCCAACAGTATCGTCATCGAAATTCGGGATGACGGTGCAGGTCTCAACAAAGCCAGGATCCAGCAAAAAGCCATCGAGCGCGGTCTGATCAGCCCAACCACCACGCTGACGGATCAGGAGATATACAACCTGATCTTCGAGCCGGGGTTCTCTACCGCCGAGGCGATAACCAACCTCTCCGGTCGCGGGGTGGGCATGGATGTCGTCAAACGCAACATCACTGCCCTGCGCGGCACGGTCGATCTGGACAGCATCCCGGGAAAAGGAACCCGTGTGCAGATCCGCCTGCCGCTCACCCTTGCCATCATCGACGGCTTCCTGGTGCGAGTCTGCGACACCCACTACGTCATTCCCCTCGATATGGTGATCGAGTGCGTTGAATTGACCCAGAGTGCACTGTCCGATACCCAGGGTCGCAATTACATCAATTTGCGTGGCGAGGTGCTGCCCTTTATCCGCCTGCAACACTACTTCGATACCAATGGCAGCAAAGGGAGGCGCGAGAACATTGTCGTGGTCAGCCATGCAGGCAAAAAATCCGGACTGGTGGTGGATGAACTGCTGGGAGAATTCCAGACCGTCATCAAACCTTTGGGGAAATTGTTCCAGCGCCTGCAGGGCATCAGTGGTTCAACCATTCTGGGGGGGGGAGAGGTCGCCCTGATCCTCGACATTCCTTCGCTGATCCAGCACGCAATCACTCAGGAATCCTGTCAGCTCAACAGGTTGACAGTGTCGCGCAACCTGCCTCAATCCAGCATCAACTGAGGGGACCATCATGTTAAAAAATTCCACCATCAAATTGCGTCTTATTGTACTGCTCTGCATGCTCTGCCTACTGCTGCTGGCCGTTGGCAGCCTCGGGTTATACAACATGCAGAGCAGCAATACCGGGTTGCAGCGCGTTTACAACGATAGGGTAGTTCCCCTCAAGCAGCTGAAGACCATCTCCGACAGCTATGCCGTCTCGATCATCGACAACCTCAACAAGGCCAATGCGGGGCTGATCCCGGCAGAAGAGGCTTTGAAGCAGATACAACAGGCACAGCAGACAATAAAAAACGAGTGGCATCACTACCAGTCCACCACTCTCACACCAGATGAACAGCGTTTGTCAGCCGAGGCGACAACCCTGTTCAACGCGGCCGATACCGATATTGGCAAGCTGGAGAAATACCTCGCCACCCAGCACGGCATGATTACTGGCATGCTGAACAATTTTGACGGTGCCCTCTATGGCTCCATCGATCCGATAGGCAACAAAATCACCGAGCTGGTCAACCTGCAGCTCAATGTGGCCAAGTCGGAATATACCGCAGCGCAATCCTGGTATGACGTGATGCTGATAACCATGGCGGTGGTTATCGCGGTCGGCATCGCACTCGCAGCCTGGTTTGGCACCCTGCTGATCAAAAGCATCATCACCCCCATCGAACAGGCTCTACGCGTGGCCAATAGTCTGGCTGAGGGCAATCTGGATGTATCGATCCAGATAGAGTCCAACGATGAAGCGGGTCAGCTCTTGATGGCAATGGATAACATGGTCAAGAAACTGGGGGCCTTGATCACGGATATCGAGACGCTGGTCACTGCAGCTGTCGAACAGGGCGACTTCAGCCACAAGATTGCGCTGGAGGATCGTCAAGGATATATCAAGCGGGTATCCGAGCTGCTGAATCGCCTATCCCATGTGACAGATACCAGCCTGGAAGATGTGATGCGCATTGCCACCGCGCTCTCCAAGGGGGATCTGACCCAACGGATCGATGAGCCCTACCCAGGTATTTTTGGCCAGACCAAAGACGGCCTCAACCGGACCATCACTGCGCTGACCAATATCATCGAAGAGGTACGTAACGCCGCCGACAACCTGACCAATGCCTCCAATCAGGTGAGCAATACGGCGCAGGCATTGAGCCAGGCCACCAGCGAGCAAGCAGCCAGCGTTGAAGAGACCAGCGCCTCTATTGAGCAGATGAGCGCCAGCATCAATCAGAACACCGAGAACGCCAAGATCACCGACAGCATGGCCAGCAACTCGGTGCTGGAGGCCACCGAAGGGGGCCAATCCGTTCAACAGACGGTGACCGCCATGCAGCAAATCGCCAAGAAAGTCAGCATCATCGACGACATTGCCTACCAGACCAACCTGCTTGCCCTCAACGCCGCCATCGAGGCGGCTCGCGCCGGAGAGCATGGCAAAGGCTTCGCGGTGGTTGCTGCCGAGGTGAGAAAGCTGGCTGAGCGCAGCCAGATCGCAGCGCAGGAGATTGGCGAGCTATCCTCCGACAGTGTCAGCAAGGCAGAGCGGGCTGGCAACCTGCTGGAGAGGATCGTCCCCTCCATTCGCAAGACCTCTGACCTGGTACAAGAGATCAATGCCGCTTCAGGTGAACAAGCCAGTGCAGCCAACCAGATTAGTCTGGCCATGAACCAGCTTAATCAGGTGACACAGCAGAATGCTGCCAGCAGCGAGGAGCTGGCAGCCACAGCCGAAGAGATGAGCTCGCAAGCCAGCGAACTGCAGCAAACCATGGCCTTTTTTGCTCTGGAGAAAAGTGCGCAGCTCAACATCAGGCCCCATGAAACCGGCCACAAGGGCATGCCTCCCAGAGGCAGTTTCATCGCCCCCCCACAACGGGCCAGCCAGCCCAATCAACCATCATCCCATTCCATTGATGACGCGGATTTTGTCCGCTTTTAACCGGAGGCGACCATGCATACATCCACCGACATCACGGTGCCATCAGCGGCCGCTGACGAGAGCAGTGGCGATGCCCAGTACCTGACATTTCTGATCAACAACGAGATGTTCGCCATCAATATTCTGGGGGTCAAAGAGATCATCGAATACGGCAATATCACTCCGGTTCCGATGATGCCGGGTTTTATTCGCGGCGTAATCAACCTCAGAGGAGCGGTAGTGTCGGTCGTAGACTTGAATGCCCGCTTTGGCAATGCACCTTCGGTCATCACTCGCCGCAGTTGCATCGTCATTATTGAGGGGGTAGCCCCGCAGGGCGATGAACCTGTAGGTCAGGATATTGGCGTTGTGGTGGATTCCGTATCGGAAGTACTGGGTATCCCACAAGCAGATATCGAGCCCCCACCCAGTTTTGGTGCCCGCATCCGGGCCGATTTCATCAGCGGCATGGGCAAGGTCAACGGCAAATTCGTCATCCTCATCGATACCGGGAAAGTGTTGTCACTCGATGAGATGGCTCAACTCAACGAACTGGCCCAGCCACAGGCAAGGTTGCCACAAGGCAACCTGCAACCCTCCTGAACAGGCCTCCATACTCCACGACATGCAGCATAAGGAAACGCTCATGACCCAATCACTCTTAGGAAAACTCTTCGGAGACAATACCACCGAAGTGAGGCAGCGGACCCAGTTACTCGACGCAATCGGCCAGCTGCAACACGCAGTCTTGGCAGAGCAGGTTCCAGCACCACTCGATCTTTCCGGTATGGATAGCCCCTTGCGTGAAGTAGGACATGCCATCAACGAGGTGGTCACCTTGCTCAGTGACAAGCTGGAACAGAGCCGCAACGACATTAAAAAGAACCAGGTACTGCTCCATGAGAACCAATTGGTTCGCAAAGCCCTCGACTGCGCCAGTACCAACGTGATGATTGCCGATACCAACCTCGACATTATCTATATGAACGAGGCAGTGACCGGCATGCTCAATCAGGCTGAGACCGACATCAAGAAAGAGCTCTACAGCTTCAACGCCAATCAGCTGATGGGCGCCAACATCGACAGCTTTCATAAAAATCCCGGCCATCAGCGCGCCATGCTGGCCAAACTCAACAGCACCTACCGCACCCAGATACAGCTGGGGGGGCGCACCTTCTCCCTGATCGCCAATCCGGTCTTCAACGATACCGGAGAACGGTTGGGATCCGTGGTCGAATGGGCCGACAGAACCAAGGAGGTAATGATAGAGAAAGAGATGTCCGACATTGTGCAGGCCGTGATTAATGGCGAGCTGCACCGCAGGATGGAACTTGCTGGCAAGAGCGGCTTCTTTCAGGCGATGGGAGAAGGGATCAACCAGATTGCCGAAGTGATCGACAGCACCCTCAACGACGTAATCCGGGTCGTGCAATGTTTGGCAAAAGGTGATTTGACCCAACAGATTGAGGCGGACTACCCCGGTGTGTTTGGCACCACCAAGGATGCGCTCAACAAGACCATCGCTTCGCTCACCAACATCGTCACCGAAGTGCGCGGCGCCTCTGACAACCTCTCCAGTGCCGCCGAGCAGGTAAGCGCGACCGCCCAGTCGATCAGCCAATCTAGCAGTGAACAGGCCTCCAGCATGGAGGAGACCAGCGCCTCCATCGAACAGATGAGCGCCAGCATCAACCAGAATACCGACAATGCCCAGGTCACCGATGGCATGGCCAGCAAGGCAGCCAAAGAGGCCGTAGAGGGAGGAGAAGCGGTCAAACTGACTGTGGATGCCATGAAGCAGATCGCCAGACGGATTGGCATCATCGATGACATCGCCTACCAGACCAATCTATTGGCTCTAAACGCAGCTATCGAAGCGGCGCGGGCTGGCGATCACGGCAAAGGCTTTGCCGTAGTGGCGGCGGAGGTGCGCAAACTGGCCGAACGCAGCCAGGTGGCAGCACAGGAGATTGGCGAGCTAGCCTCCAGCAGTGTCGAGATGGCAGAAAAAGCCGGTCGCCTGCTCGATCAAATGGTGCCCTCCATCAACAAGACCTCGGACCTGGTGCAGGAGATCAGTGCCGCTTCGGTTGAGCAATCCACAGGTGTCAGCCAGATCAATCAGGCTATGAACCAGTTGAGTCAGGTTACCCAGCAGAACGCTTCTTGCAGCGAAGAGCTGGCTGCCACAGCAGAAGAGATGAGCAGCCAGGCTGAACAGCTGCAGCTGGCCATGGAGTTCTTTACCCTGGAGGCCCATGCCAAAGAAGGTAAAGCAGCCACCTCGCATCTTCACCCCAATACCCGAGGCCGCTTCATGAACGAGAGCAATGCCAACAGTCGGGAACGAGCCGCCACAGTCCAACGCCCCACGGGCGATGGCGATTTTGTCCGGTTCTAGTAACGGGAGAGGCGTTGCCTCTCCCGTCTCCGACCACACAGGTAGAGGGACTGTTTTTTGTATCAAACCCAGCTGCATGATGATGAGTTCTCCCGTTTCCAACGCTGGCTTCATCAAACGGCGGGGATAGAGCTGTCTCCAGCCAAGAAGGCGCTGGTAGCCAGCCGCCTGGCGAAACGCCTCTGCCACTATGAGCTCGATAGTTATGACGACTACTTCCAGCTCATCATGAACGATCGCAGCAGCGAACTGCAGTTGGCGCTCGATCTGCTGACCACCAACGAAACCTACTTTTTCAGGGAGCCCAAACACTTCGAGTTTCTGACGCGGGAGATAGTCTCAGCGCTCCCGCCCGAGCAACCACTGCGGGTCTGGAGCGCTGCCAGCTCATCCGGCGAGGAGCCCTACAGTCTGGCCATGACCCTCGCGGAAAAACGCAGCACCTTCAACTGGGAGATCCTGGCCTCCGATATCTCGTCCCGGGTGCTGGAACAGGCGATGAGCGGTCGCTACCCCATCGAGCGGGCGCAAAATATTCCACTGCCCTTTTTGATGAAATATTGCCTCAAGGGTGTGGGCCTGCAGGAGGGCATCTTCATCATCGATCGCAAGTTGCGGGACAAGGTGCAGTTCATGCAGATCAACCTCAATCAGGATCTGCCGGAAATCGGCATGTTTGACGTCATCTTCATCAGAAACGTGATGATCTACTTCAACAAGGAGACCAAAGGGCAAGTATTGCAGCGGCTGGTACCCAGACTCAAACCCGGTGGCTACCTGCTGGTGAGCCACGCCGAGAGCCTGCATGGCCTGCACCACGGCCTGCAGCTTGTCTCGCCTTCCATCTATCAGAAGAGATAAGTCATGACTCGGGAGGTGATCCTGCAACCGGGAGAGCTCTTTTTTGGCAAGGAGGATGTGGTGGTCAGAACCGTACTGGGCTCCTGTATTGCCATCACCTTGTGGCATCCGGAGCAGAAACAGGGAGGAATGTGTCACTACATGCTGCCAAGTCGGCGCAATCCCTCAACCAAGCTGGATGGGCGCTATGCCGATGAGGCCCTCGCCTTGCTGCTGCAAGCGGCCAGTCACTATCCCGCCCCTATCCATGAATATGAGGCCAAGTTGTTCGGGGGTGGCAACATGTTTACCGAGCCTCAATACGCACAGAGCGACAACAATGTCGCCGCCAAAAATATTCAGGCAGCCTGGCAGCTGACCCGACACCTTGGCCTTGATATCAAGGCTCATCATCTTGGCCATAGCGGCCACCGAAGCTTGCTCTTTGAGCTCAGCAACGGCAGTGTCTGGCTCCGCCATCATCGTCTGCCACATCAACGGGAGTCGCGAGAATGAAGCAGATCCGGGTCATGCTGGTGGATGATTCCGCCGTGGTCAGACAGGTATTGCAAGCGGTGTTGGAGCAGGAGCCTGATATCCGGGTGATCGCCACAGCATCGGATCCCCTGTTTGCCCAGGAAAAACTGAAGAAAGAGTGGCCTGATGTCATCGTGCTCGATGTGGAGATGCCCCGGATGGATGGCATCACCTTTCTCACCAAGATCATGGCAGAGCACCCCACCCCGGTGGTGATCTGCTCCTCCCTCACCGAAAAGGGGGCCGAGACCACCCTGCAGGCAATGGCTGCCGGTGCGGTGGACATCATCACCAAGCCGACCATGGGGATAAAAAGCTTTCTGCAAGAATCTGCCCACGACCTGGCCATGGCGGTACGTGCCGCGGCCCAAGCCAACCTCAAGCGCGTGGGCAAGCCCTCCTCTGTACCAGTCAGCACCAAGCTCAACGCAGATGCCATGCTGGCGCCCAACCAGCACGCCATGGCACAAACCACCGAGCGCCTCATCGCCATCGGCACCTCGACCGGCGGCACCCAGGCGCTGGAAGCCGTGCTGACTGCCTTGCCCCGGGTCAGCCCCGGCATTGTCATCGTGCAGCACATGCCGGAGAAATTTACCGCCATGTTTGCAGAACGCCTGAACGGGGTCTGCCAGATAGAAGTGCGGGAGGCGAGGAATAATGACCGGGTGATCCCGGGGCTGGCGCTGATTGCCCCCGGAGGCAAGCATATGCTGCTCAAACGCAGCGGTGCCTACTATCACGTCGAGGTGGTCGACGGGCCGCTTATCAACCGCCATCGCCCTTCGGTGGATGTGCTGTTTCGCTCCGTCGCCAAATATGCCGGCAAGAATGCCACCGGCATCATCATGACCGGCATGGGGGATGACGGTGCCCGGGGATTGCGCGAGATGCTGGATGCAGGTGCCAACACCTATGCCCAGGATGAGGCCTCCTGCGTGGTCTTCGGCATGCCCAAAGAGGCGATCAAGCTGGGAGCAGCCCGCCATGTGCTCCCCTTGCAAGAGATGCAGTACGCCATCCTCGGCAAGTAATCCCTTATCGCGCGTTTTGCCCATAAAAAAGTCCGGCTCCCCAAGGGGAGCCGGACTTTTTACATCAACCGGAACCAATCCGGTATCAGGCGAGCAGATTACTCTGCAGCAGGCGCTTCTTCAGCGGCCGGAGCGGCGTCAGCAGCAGGTGCAGCTGCTTCGGTCGGGGCGTTCGCTTCCTTGATGGAGAGACGTACACGGCCCTGACGGTCCACTTCCAGTACCTTCACCTTGACCACGTCACCGATGGTCAGGTGGTCAGCCACGTTCTGCACGCGAGCGTCGGTGATCTGGGAGATGTGTACCAGACCATCTTTGCCTGGCAGAATGTTGACGAATGCACCGAAATCGGCCAGACGAACAACTTTACCTTCATAGATGCGGTTCACTTCGATCTCGGCGGTGATAGCCTCGATGCGACGGATCGCTTCCATGGCGGCTTCGTTGGCCACGGCGGAGATACGTACAGTACCGTCATCATCCAGCTCGATGTTGGTGCCGGTCTCTTCGGTCAGCGCACGGATCACGGAACCACCCTTACCGATCACGTCCTTGATCTTCTCAGGATTGATCTTGATGGTGTGGATACGCGGTGCGAAATCGGAGATCTGGGCACGGGGAGCCTGGATAGCTTCGTCCATCACTTTCAGGATGTGCAGACGAGCGCCACGAGCTTGCTTCAGCGCAATCTCCATGATCTCTTTGGTGATGCCTTCGATCTTGATGTCCATCTGCAGCGCGGTCACACCTTCGGTGGTACCGGCTACTTTGAAGTCCATGTCGCCCAGGTGATCTTCGTCACCCAAGATGTCAGACAGCACGACGAAACCTTCTTCTTCCTTCACCAGACCCATGGCGATACCGGCAACGGAGGCCTTGATCGGCACACCGGCATCCATCAGCGCCAGAGAGGAACCACAGACAGACGCCATGGAGGAGGAGCCGTTGGATTCGGTAATTTCAGAGACCACGCGCACCACGTACGGGAACTCGGCGGCGCTCGGCATCACGGCAGCAACGCCGCGCTTGGCCAGACGGCCGTGACCGATTTCACGACGCTTCGGGCTCCCCATCATGCCAGTCTCACCGACGCAGTATGGCGGGAAGTTGTAGTGCAGCATGAAGCGATCGGCACGGTTGCCGGTCAGCTCGTCGATGTTCTGGGCGTCACGCTCGGTACCCAGAGTGGCGACCACGATAGCCTGAGTTTCACCACGGGTGAACAGGGCAGAACCGTGGGCACGGGGCAGAATACCGGTACCTACGCTCAGGGCGCGGATCATTTCCGGATCGCGACCATCGATACGCGGCTCACCACGTACTACGCGACCACGAACGATGCGGCTTTCCAGGCTATGGAACTCTTCGCCGATCTTCTTGGCATCTTCTTCCACGCCGGAAGCGATAACTTGCTCAACCACACGACCCTTGATGGCCGCGATGGTTTCGTAACGAACTGCCTTCTCGGTGATGCGGTAGGCTTCACCCAGTTCGGCGCTCGCCAGCTCGGCAACCTTGGCTTTCAGAGCTTCGTTGACGGCAGGCGGAGTCCAGTCCCACGGCTTGGTGCCGACGGCAGCGGCAAACTCGTTGATCGCATTGATCACGGTCTGCATCTGCTCGTGACCGTATACCACGGCACCCAGCATTACCTCTTCGGAAAGGATGGCCGCTTCGGACTCAACCATCAGTACCGCGTTGGCAGTACCGGCAACCACCAGATCCAGATCGCTCTGCGGCAGTTCGGTGGTGGTCGGGTTCAGCACATACTGACCGTTCATGTAACCCACGCGAGCAGCACCGATCGGGCCGCCAAACGGGATACCGGAGATGGCCAGTGCAGCAGAGGCACCGATCATGGCAACGATGTCGGGGGATACGGCCGGATTCACGGACATTACGGTCGCAACGACCTGAACCTCATTGAGGAAGCCTTCCGGGAACAGCGGACGAATAGGACGGTCGATCAGACGGGAGATGAGGGTCTCGCCTTCGCTCGGACGGCCTTCACGACGGAAGAAACCACCCGGGATACGACCAGCAGCATAGGTACGCTCCTGGTAGTTGACGGTCAGCGGGAAGAAATCACGGCCGTGATCGGCCTCTTTCTTGCCGACTACGGTCACAAATACGCAGGTATCGTCCATGCTGACCATAACGGCCGCAGTGGCTTGACGGGCCATCACACCGGTTTCCAGAGTGACGGTGTGTTGACCGTACTGGAATGACTTTACAATAGGATTCACGTGAATTTCCTTTTTACAATTTGGCTCTTTAAATTCGCGCACAAGTATACTTGATTCGATGCAAAAGGTAAGCGGCGACGCGAATTCTGTGAGGCAGGCAACGGCTTGAAGAGCAATAAAAAAGGGGAACCTGACGGTTCCCCTTTTTCGCGAAATCTGATGGTCGATTAACGACGCAGACCCAGCTTGGCGATCAGAGCAGCATAACGCTCGGAATCTTTACGCTTCAGGTAGTCCAGCAGCTTACGACGCTGGGAAACCATGCGCAGCAGACCGCGACGACCGTGGTGGTCCTTGGAGTGCTCTTTGAAGTGACCTTGCAGATGGTTGATCTGGGCAGTCAGCAGGGCAACTTGCACTTCGGGGGAACCGGTGTCGTTGGCGCAACGAGCGTTGTCAGCAACGATTTGAGCTTTGATCTCAGCATTTAGAGACATGGTAATACTCCAGTAGAGTGTTTAAAGGTTCACAGCCAATCTCTAATTCAGCCGTGAAATGAGGGCGGTATCATAATCGTCCCCGCCCCTTTTCGCAACGATAAAGAGGCGAAACGGGAAAGACGCGCTGATACCGCCTGAGGATCACTCCTCGTCGTGATAACGCACCAGTCGCTTGGGAGCGACGCGGCCATCATCATCAATCTCGCCAACCCCGATGAACTCGCGCTCCGGGCCGACCGTCATGCGAACCTGACCGCTTTGCGGCGCACCTGCCACCTGCACGGCCTGGCCCTGATTCACATAGGCAGCCACAACAGCCAGCATGTTCACCTCGGGCAAGCTTGCCACGGCGGTGTCCATCGGCAGCAACAGCGGATCCAGCTGCTCGCGCGGCGGGATGCTCTCGGCCTTGGCCTGCTCGAAGATGCACTCGAGTTGCTCCAGGGTCAGCATCCGCTCGTACGGATAACTGGCCACCTGGGTACGACGCAACTGGGTCACGTGGGCACCACAGCCCAGCACTTCACCCAGATCATCCACCAGAGAGCGGATGTAGGTGCCTTTGCTGCAGTGCACTTCAAGGCGCACTTCATCACCTTCGAAGCTCAGCAGTTTGAGCTCGAATACGGTGATGGGACGGGCTTCTCGCTCGATCTCGATGCCTTCGCGGGCATATTCGTAGAGCGGACGGCCGTTGTGCTTGAGCGCGGAGTACATGGATGGCACCTGCATGATGGGGCCGCGGAACTGGTCCAGCGCCTCGATCAGGGTACCGACAGCCACGTTCACCGGACGGGTGGAGACCACCTCACCGTCGGAGTCGCTGGTGTTGGTGCGCTCGCCCAGTTTGGCGGTCACCTCATAGCGTTTGTCCGCTTCCAGCAGATACTGGGAGAACTTGGTGGCCTCGCCGAGGCAGATCGGCAGCATGCCGGTCGCCAGCGGATCCAGTGCGCCGGTGTGACCGGCCTTGGCGGCATTGTAGATGCGCTTGACCTTCTGCAGCACATCGTTGGAGGTCAGGCCGGTCGGCTTGTCCAGCAGCAGAATGCCGTGCACATCACGGCCCTTGAAACGACGTCTTCGGGTCATCTCAGGCTTTATCCTCAGTCGTGTCATCCGGTGCGGATTCAGCTTCTTCGTCACGGCCGGATTCGGCCATGCGACGCTTGTCTTCACGCACAGTGTTGGTCACCAGGTTGGAGAGACGCATCCCCTCGACCAGGGTCTGGTCGTAGTAGAAACGCAGCTCGGGCACCACGCGCAGACGCATGGCACTGCCCAGCAGACTACGGATATATCCGGCTGCTTCGGTCAGACCCTGCAAGCCTTCCTTGATGCGCTCGGCATCATTTTCCAGCTGCAAGAAGGTGACGTAAATCTTGGCATAGTTGAGGTCACGGGACACTTCCACATCGGAAACGGTCACCATGCCGATGCGCGGGTCTTTCACCTCGCGCTGCAGGATCAGCGCGATTTCACGCTGGATCTGCTGTCCGACCCGACGGGTCCGGCTGAATTCTCTGGCCATATTCTATCCTGCGATAAAAGGGGGCCGCGGCCCCCTATTTTGTCTAACTCTCGGCTTACAGAGTCCGTTGGATTTCAACAGTCTCGTAAACTTCGATCTGGTCGCCTTCGCGTACGTCGTTGTAGTTTTTGACCGCGATACCACACTCGTAGCCGTTGCGAACTTCGTTGACGTCATCCTTGAAGCGGCGCAGGGATTCCAGCTCGCCTTCATAGATAACCACGTTGTCACGCAGAACGCGGATACGGTTGGAACGCTTGACCACACCTTCGGTAACCATACAGCCGGCAACGGCGCCGAACTTCGGAGACTTGAAGACGCTACGCACTTCAGCCAGACCGATGATCTCCTGACGATACTCAGGGGCCAGCTTGCCGCTCATGGCCTGCTTCACTTCGTCGATCAGGTCATAGATGACGGAGTAGTAACGCAGATCCAGACTCTCGGATTCGATGACCTTGCGCGCAGATGCGTCGGCACGGACGTTGAAACCAACCAAGATGGCGCTGGAAGCAGCAGCCAGGGTCGCGTCGGTTTCGGTGATACCACCTACGCCGGAACCCACGATCTTCACCTTCACTTCGTCGGTGGAGAGTTTGACCAGCGCATCGCAGATCGCTTCCACAGAACCTTGTACGTCGGCCTTGATCACCACGTTCACTTCGGACACTTCGCCCTCGGTCATGTTGGCGAACATGTTTTCCAGCTTGGCCTTCTGCTGGCGAGCCAGCTTGACTTCGCGGAACTTGCCCTGACGATAGAGCGCCACTTCACGGGCTTTCTTCTCGTCACGGACAACGGTGGCTTCGTCACCGGCAGAGGGAACGCCGGACAGACCCAGAATTTCCACCGGCAGGGACGGACCCGCTTCCTTGATCTCGCGACCCAGTTCGTCACGCATGGCGCGAACACGGCCGTACTCGAGACCACACAGAACGATGTCGCCCTGACGCAGAGTACCTTCTTGTACCAGTACGGTAGCAACCGGACCACGACCTTTATCCAGGAAGGATTCGATCACGACGCCGTTGGCCATGCCGTCAACCACCGCTTTCAGCTCCAGTACTTCAGCCTGGATCAGGATGGCTTCCAGCAGGTCATCGATGCCTTCGCCAGACTTGGCGGACACGTGCACGAACTGGCAGTCTCCACCCCAATCTTCGGACATGACGTTGTAACGGGCCAGTTCGGTCTTGACGCGATCCGGATCCGCTTCAGGCTTGTCGATCTTGTTGACCGCAACAACCAGCGGCACACCGGCAGCCTTGGCGTGCTGGATAGCTTCGATGGTTTGCGGCATCACGCCGTCGTCAGCTGCAACAACCAGAACAACGATATCGGTCGCCTTGGCACCACGAGCACGCATGGAGGTAAACGCCGCGTGACCCGGAGTATCCAGGAAGGTGATCATGCCACTGTCAGTCTGGACGTGGTAAGCACCGATATGCTGGGTAATACCACCGGCTTCGCCAGCAGCAACCTTGGCTTTACGAATGTAGTCGAGCAGTGAGGTCTTACCATGGTCAACGTGACCCATGATGGTAACGACCGGTGCGCGCGGCTTGGCTTCGGAGGTCTCGTCACGATCGGACAGTACCGCCTCTTCCAGCTCGTTCTCACGACGCAGCACAACCTTGTGACCCATCTCCTCGGCGACCAGCTGAGCGGTCTCCTGGTCGATCACCTGGTTGATGGTGGCCATGGCACCCATCTTCATCATCACCTTGATGACTTCAACGCCCTTGACGGCCATCTTGTTGGCCAGCTCGGCTACAGTGATGGTCTCGCCGATGACGACGTCACGGTTCACCACGGCAGCCGGCTTGTTGAAACCGTGCTTCATGGCGTTCGGCATGGCAACCTTGCCGCGCTTGCCTTTGCGGGCACGCGGGTTGCGAGAGTCGCGATCATCTTCACGACGACCGGCTTTCTTCGGTGCCTTGGCAGCTGCGGCAGTGCGGCGGCTGGTCTCTTCTTTCCGATCCAACTCGTCTTCTGCGGCTTGCGCATGCTTGTTGGTGGTCAGATGGTAGTCGCTGCTCTCTTTGGCGCGAGCGGCCTCTTCTTCAGCCCAGCGGGCTGCGTTCTGTTCCGCCATGAGACGAGCCTCTTCGGCTTTCTTCGCGGCGAGTTCTTCAGCTTTTTTCAAAGCTGTTTGTTCCTGTTGGCGCTTCAGTTCTTCTGCTTCGCGCTTGGCCATCTTTTCTGCCTCTTGCTGAGCTGTGCTACTGGCTGCTTTGGCGGGCTGTGAAGCCTGTCGAGCCTTTGATTGTGCCTCGATCCGCGCCTTTTCCTCAGCTTCACGACGAGCTTGCTCAGCCTCACGGCGAGCCTTCTCTTCAGCTTCGAGGCGAGCCTTCTCTTCGGCCTCGCGACGAGCTTTTTCTTCTGCTTCCAAACGCGCTGTTTCCTCGGCTTCCGCCTGACGCTGT
Organism: Aeromonas sp. ANP5; assembly: GCF_963870295.1. NCBI lineage: Bacteria > Pseudomonadati > Pseudomonadota > Gammaproteobacteria > Aeromonadales > Aeromonadaceae > Aeromonas > Aeromonas sp. ANP5. The sequence goes on from NZ_CAWMRY010000003.1 coordinate 42,868, forward strand.
TCATCTTCCAGCGCCGAGCGTCTTACATAGGTGCGAGACTTGCGCACTTCTACCTGCACTTCCTTGTTCTTGCCGCCAGTCCCCTGAACACTGATGGTGCTCTTGGTCTTGCGCTGCAAGGTCATGCGGGCAGGAGCGGCGACCTCGTCACCTCCATGCTGTTTCTTCAGGTGTGCCAGCAGAGCCTGTTTCTCAGACTCGCTGACCATGTCGTCGGCCTTGCTCTTGCTGATACCGGCATCGACAAACTGCTGGAGAAGACGATCAACCGGTGTGTCGATGTCAGTGGCAAGTTGTTTGACTGATACTTCTGCCATTCATTTTCCTCCGTTTGATCTTACTCGGACTGCTCTTCTCCGAACCAACAGATATTGCGAGCAGCCATAATGAGCTCACCTGCCTTCTCGGCAGTCAGCCCTTCAATATCAGCAAGGTCATCGATACCTTGCTCAGCCAAATCTTCCAGGGTACCCACGCCACGGCCCGCCAGAGCGTAAGCCAGTTCGCGGCTCAGACCGTTCAGATTGAGCAGCTCTTCGGACGGCTCAACGCCATCGAAAGACTCTTCTTTGGCCAGTGCCTTGGTAGTCAGGGCATCTTTGGCGCGCTTGCGCAGCTCTTCGACCATGTCTTCATCCAGACCGTCGATAGCCAGCAGCTCGTTGACCGGTACAAAGGCGATCTCTTCCAGGGTAGAGAAGCCCTCTTCCATCAGCAGACCGGCGAAATCGTCGTCGATGTCCAGGGTGCTGGTGAACAGGTTCATGATGCGGTCGTTTTCGGCCTGGTGCTTGGCACGCATGTCCTCAACGGTCATCACGTTCAGCTCCCAACCGGTCAGCTGGGAGGCCAGACGCACGTTCTGACCATTGCGACCGATGGCCTGAGCCAGGTTGGCAGCTTCCACGGCGATATCCATGGTGTGGTTGTCTTCATCAACGATGATGGAAGCCACATCGGCAGGTGCCATGGCATTGATCACGTACTGGGCCGGGTTGTCATCGTACAGCACGATGTCTGCACGCTCACCGCTCAGCTCGGCGGAGACAGCTTGCACACGGGCACCGCGCATGCCGATACAGGCACCAATCGGGTCGATACGACGATCGTTGGTCTTCACCGCGATCTTGGCGCGGGAACCCGGATCACGGGCAGCGCCCATGATTTCGATCATCTCTTCACCGATCTCCGGTACTTCGATACGGAACAGCTCTTTCAGGAAGTCCGGGCTGGAACGGCTGACAAACAGCTGGGAACCACGGGCTTCCGGACGCACTGCATAGAGCAGGCCACGGACACGGTCGCCCGGGCGGAAGGTTTCACGCGGCAGCATGTCATCACGGAAGATCACGGCTTCAGCATTGCTGCCCAGATCCAGGATGACGTTGTCGCGGTTACTCTTCTTGACCACACCACTGATGATGGTGCCTTCTTTATCTTTAAACTGATCAACTACTTGTGAACGCTCGGCTTCGCGCACTTTCTGCACGATAACCTGCTTGGCGGTCTGGGTAGTGATGCGGTCGAAGGTTACAGAGTCGATCTGGTCTTCAACATACTCACCGATCTGGATTTCCGGCTGATCGATCTGCGCCGCTTCCAGGGTGATTTCAGCATAGGGGTTCTCCATCGCGGCTTGATCCGCAATGACTACCCAGCGGCGATAAGTGTCGTAGTCACCGGTCTTGCGATCGATTTCGACCCGAACTTCAATCTCGCCTTCATATTTCTTCTTGGTCGCAGTCGCCAGCGCGGTTTCCAGAGCCTGGAAGATCTTTTCGCGGGGTACCGCTTTCTCGTTGGATACTGCGTCAACGACCAGCAAAATCTCTTTATTCATATCCGATAGCCTCGTTAACCAAAGTTCGGCACTATGTTCGCTTTTTGGATATTGGTGAAAGCCAACACGTCGTCCTTACCATCTACTGTCAGGGTGATCATGTCGCCTTGCACAGCTTTGATTACGCCTTTGAACTTGCGGCGGTTGTTTGTTGCCATCCGAAGCGTTACCGCCGCCTCTTGGCCAACGTATTTTTCGAAATGGGCAACCTTGAACAGGGGACGATCCAGGCCGGGGGAGGATACCTCGAGGTAATACTCCTCGGTGATGGGATCTTCGACGTCCATGATGGCGCCAACCTGATGGCTGACCTCAGCACAGTTCTCGACAGTCACACCCTGCTCGCCGTCGATATAGACACGCAAGGTGGAGTGTTTACCCGCACGGATAAACTCAATACCCCAAAGTTCAAAACCCAAGGCAACGACCGGAGCCTCGAGCAGATCGGTCAAACGTTGTTCCAACGTAGCCAAAGTCACCCTCCGAAAAACAAAAAAAGGGCATAAAGCCCAGATAGATATCGATTCAGAGTAAATTGCACATAACAAAAAGCCCCGATGTCAAATCGGGGCTTGGCGCTTTACCCTGATTGTCGCCTCGCAGCGACCGCCTTCCTGAGCGTAGGAAATGCGTGAAATTTGGTTGCGGGGGCCGGATTTGAACCGACGACCTTCGGGTTATGAGCCCGACGAGCTACCATGCTGCTCCACCCCGCGTCCGAAATCGTGCGAGATTATAGCCGCTTCACTCTCTCGATACAAGACTGACTGGCTATAATACACTCGGTTTCCCGAGCTCACTACTTAATTGGTGCCGTGGGCGGGACTCGAACCCGCACACCCTAGAGCACTACCCCCTCAAGATAGCGTGTCTACCAATTCCACCACCACGGCAAAACTCTTACTCGGGAACGTCAGTATCTTTCTTCACTGGCGCTTTGGTCTGCTCAACCTGTTGGGTTTGTTGCAGATTTTCCCACTCACTACCCTGCTTGACCTTGTTGCTGGACATAGATCCGAGCACCAGGCTGATAACGAAAAACAGAGTAGCCAAAATTGCTGTTGTTCGGGTCAGGAAACTGCCTGAACCACCGGAGCCGAATACTGTGTTCGATGCCCCTGCGCCGAAGGAGGCGCCCATATCAGCCCCTTTACCTTGCTGAATCATCACCAGACCAATCAGAGCCAGTGAAACCAGCAGATAAACGACTAAAAGAATTTCGTACATTTAACTTGCACCCTTTGCCGCTTCAACAATTCCTAAAAACGCATCGCTATCGAGGCTTGCTCCGCCAATCAGTCCGCCATCAATGTCGGGCTGTGCAAACAAATCTCTCGCGTTGCTCGGCGTTACGCTCCCACCATAGATGATTCTAACTTTCTCACCTATTACCGGAGTATCCTCCGCCAAGCGACCACGTATGAAGGAATGAACCTCTTGTGCCTGCTCGGGTGTGGCGCATTTACCTGTACCTACAGCCCAAATCGGCTCGTAGGCGATGATAGCATTATCGAAAGCCATCGCGCCATTTTTCTCTATTACGATATCCAGCTCTTCAGCGATCACCTCGAAGGCTCTTCTCGCCTGCCTCGCCGCACCTGATTCACCTAAACAGAGGATGGGAATCAAGCCTGCCGTTCTGGCTGCCGCAAACTTCTCTGCGACGATAAAACTGGTCTCACCAAAGAGACGCCTGCGCTCGGAGTGCCCTACCAATACGTAACGACACCCTACCTCAACCAGCATCTGACACGAGATTTCTCCGGTGTAAGCGCCAGTCGCGTGCTGACTCACATTCTGAGCCCCCAACTTTATTACCTTCTGCTCATTGAGCAGTGAAGCGCTAAAGTCGAGATGCACATGGGAAGGACAGAGAACCACATCTACTTTTCCGTCAACGCCGTTCAGGCACTGACTCGTAAACTGCTCTAACTGCGACCTACTACCGTGCAACTTCCAGTTGGCTGCTACAAACGGCTTGCGATGTCCCATCGGCAACTCCCTTGCGAAAGCGGGGCTGATAATATCCAGAGGATGCTCAGCTGACAAGTGCTATTTTTAAATTTTTGAATCGTTTGAACAAGATACAACCAGGGCGGCTAAAAAGCCGCCCTGGTTGTTCATTAAAACGCCGATTCGACCTGCTTGGCGATGCGCTGAGCCATGTCACGCACCTGCTGTTCATGCTCCCCTTCGACCATGACCCGGATCAGCGGTTCGGTACCTGATTTACGCAACAGTACGCGACCACGACCAGCCAGCTCCTGTTCCACCTTGGCAACCTCAGCCATGACCGCATCAGCGGCCAGCGGATCCTTGCCTTCGGCAAAACGAACATTCACCAGCACTTGCGGGAACTTGCTCATGCCGGAGCGCAGCTTGGCCAGCGGCATCTCGGCACTGCGCATGGCGGTAAGCACCTGCAAGGCGGCTACGATGCCATCACCCGTAGTGGTCTGATCCAGACAGATTATGTGGCCGGAGTTCTCGCCACCGATACGCCAGCCCTTCTCTTCCATCATCTCCAGCACATAGCGGTCACCCACTTTGGCACGGGCAAACGGAATGCCCAGGGTTTGCAGCGCCAGCTCCAGACCCATGTTGGCCATCAGGGTGCCGACGACACCGCCTTTGAGGCGACCATTGCGCAGGGCATCGCGCGCGATGATATAGAGCACTTCATCACCGTCGATGAGATAGCCGGTATGGTCAACCATGATCAGACGATCACCATCACCATCAAAGGCAACCCCCAGATCGGCCTTGCACTCCAGCACCTTGGCAACCAGTGCGTCAGGCGCAGTCGAGCCGACACCATCGTTGATGTTGAGACCATCCGGGGCACAGCCCATGGTGATCACTTCGGCACCCAGTTCGCGGAAAACCGACGGCGCAATGTGGTAAGTGGCGCCGTGGCCACAGTCGACCACCATTTTCACCCCATCCAGATTCATGTGGGAGGGGAAGGTGCTCTTGCAGAATTCGATATAGCGACCGGCGGCATCATCAATGCGCACCGCTTTGCCAAGTTCGGCCGACTCGACACACTTGAGCTCGTGATCCAGCTCGGCTTCGATAGCCAGCTCGACATCATCGGGCAGCTTGGTGCCGTCGGCGGAGAAGAACTTGATGCCGTTGTCGTAGAAGGGGTTGTGGGAAGCACTGATGACGATGCCAGCTTCGGCACGGAAAGTGCGAGTCAGGTAGGCAACCGCCGGCGTGGGCATGGGCCCCATCAGAATGGCTTTAAGGCCTGCCGCGGAGAGCCCCGCTTCCAGCGCGGATTCCAGCATGTAACCGGAGATGCGGGTATCTTTGCCAATCAGCACCTTTTTGGTGCCCTTCTTGGAGAGCACCTTGCCGGCAGCCCAACCTAATTTCATTACAAAATCAGGGGTGATCGGGTATTCGCCAACCTTGCCGCGCACACCATCGGTACCGAAATACTTTCTTGCCATTGTCTGTTCTCTTTATTATCTGGAAATAAAATCTTGTCCCGTCATTGCCAGCCAACCGACGCGCAATGCGTCCATGGTCTCCCGTACATCATGTACCCTGATGATGCGGGCCCCATGCTGCATGCCGATAAGGGCGCATGCCAGACTGCCCGCCAGACGATCATCCACCGGACGGCCCAGCAGGTTGCCTATCATAGACTTTCGCGACATCCCCACCAATAGCGGCAAGCCATAATCAAGCAGTTCCTTTTGAGCCGCCAACAGCTGATAGTTGTGTGCAAGGGTTTTGCCAAAGCCATATCCCGGATCCAGCAACAGCTCTTCACGACGGATCCCGACCGCCAGACAAGCCGCAATACGCTCATCAAAGAAGGCGCGTACCTCCCCGATCAGGTCGTCATAGTGCGGCTCGACTTGCATGGTTCTCGGCTGCCCCTGCATATGCATCAGACAGACCGGAACCTGCGCTTCGGCCGCGGCCTGCAGCGCTCCAGGTTCTTGCAGTGCCCGCACATCGTTGATCAGATGGGCACCCGCCTTGCAACCCTCCCGCATCACAGCCGCTTTGGAGGTATCGAGGGAGATCATCACATCCAGCTCACGAACCATCTGCTCCACAACAGGAATGACCCTGTCCAGCTCCTCCTGCTCGTTCACATCGGGCGCACCAGGGCGGGTTGACTCACCACCGATGTCGATGAGGGTCGCACCGTCAGAGACCATCTGGCGCGCATGGGCCATTGCCCGTTCAAACTGGTTGAAATTACCGCCATCGGAGAAGGAGTCGGGCGTCACATTGAGGATCCCCATCACATGGGGACGATCGAGGGAGAGGCTGTGCCCCTTGCTGGTTAACTGCATTTTCACGTCCATCTGATAAAGAAAAACCCCGGGCAAGCCCGGGGTTTGGAGAGTCACAATTATTTGGCCGGAGCATCGTTGGCTTTGTCGATAGTGACATCCGCCACCGGTGCAGCCTCATCGGCAGGCTTGGCCTCGGCAGCCACGGTGGAACCGCCTTGCGGGGTATCACCGTGCTCGTCATGCCAGTTGCTCGGAGCACGTACCTCGCGACGCGCCATCAGATCATCGATCTGTTTGGCGTCGATGGTCTCGTACTTCATCAGCGCATCTTTCATGCTGTGCAACACGTCCATGTTATCCAGCAGGATCTGCTTGGAACGGGCGTAGTTGCGGTCGATGACCTGCTTGACCTCGGCATCGATGACGCGAGCTGTATCGTCGGACATGTGCTTGGCCTTGGCCATGCTGCGACCGAGGAACACTTCACCATCTTCTTCCGCGTAGAGCATCGGGCCGAGACGCTCGGACATACCCCACTGGGTCACCATCTTGCGTGCAATGTCGGTCGCCCGCTCGATATCGTTGGACGCGCCGGTCGATACCTTCTCGGCACCGTAGATCAGCTCTTCTGCCAAACGACCGCCATACAGACTGGAGATCATCGACTCCAGATGCTGCTTGGAGTGGCTCCAGCGATCCTGCTCCGGCAGATACATGGTCACACCCAGCGCACGACCGCGCGGAATGATGGATACCTTGTAAACCGGGTCATGATCCGGAACGAGACGACCAATGATGGCGTGACCGGCTTCATGATACGCAGTCATCTCTTTTTCGGACTCTTTCATCACCATGGAGCGGCGTTCCGCCCCCATCATGATCTTGTCCTTGGCCTTCTCGAACTCGGCCATGGAGACCACTCGGCGGCTCTCACGGGCAGAGAAGAGGGCAGCTTCGTTGACCAGGTTGGCCAAATCCGCACCGGAGAAACCGGGAGTACCACGGGCAATCAGTGCCGGATTGACGTCATCCGCCAGCGGAACTTTGCGCATGTGCACTTTCAGGATCTGCTCACGACCACGGACATCCGGCAGACCGACCACCACCTGACGGTCGAAACGGCCCGGACGCAGCAGTGCAGGGTCCAGTACGTCAGGACGGTTGGTGGCTGCAATAACAATGATGCCTTCGTTCCCTTCAAAGCCATCCATCTCAACCAGCATCTGGTTAAGAGTCTGCTCACGTTCATCGTGACCACCACCCAAACCGGCGCCACGCTGGCGGCCGACCGCATCAATTTCATCGATGAAGATGATGCAAGGAGAGGATTTCTTGGCCTGCTCGAACATGTCGCGGACGCGAGATGCGCCAACACCGACGAACATCTCCACGAAATCGGAACCTGAGATGGTGAAAAACGGCACCTTGGCCTCGCCCGCAATGGCCTTGGCCAGCAAGGTCTTACCGGTACCGGGAGGACCAACCAGCAGCACACCGGTCGGGATCTTGCCACCCAGTTTCTGGAATTTGCTCGGGTCGCGCAGATAGTCAACCAGCTCCTTCACCTCTTCCTTGGCTTCATCACAACCTGCAACATCAGCAAAGGTGGTCTTGATCTGATCTTCGCTCATCAGGCGAGCCTTGCTCTTGCCAAACGACATGGCACCTTTGCCACCGCCGCCCTGCATCTGACGCATGAAGAAGACCCAGACACCGATCAGCAGCAGCATCGGGAACCAGGAGATGAAGATAGAGGTCAACAGAGACGGCTCTTCCGGCTTCTCGCCCATCACTTTGACATTGTGATTGAGCATGTCGTTGAGCAGCTGGGGATCCGGCGCAGGGATGATGGTGGTGAATCGTTCACCAGTACGCTTGACGCCATTAATGACCTTACCGTCCATCCGCACTTCACGGATCTGCTCTTGGGTCACCTCTTTAACGAAGCTGGAATAGTCCAGCTGGCGACTGGTGGTATCGCTGGGGCTGAAGCTATTGAACACCGACATCAAAACGACGGCGATGACCAGCCACAGGATTAAGTTTTTCGCCATGTCACTCAAATCAGTAACCTCGCAGACTGACAGTTAACGATGAAGGTTAGGGTACTACAGTTTAAAACCGGTAGCCACAATGTAGACTTCCCGTGATCTGGCGCGGGATGAGTCTGGTTTACGAATTTTGACAGCGGAGAAAAGTTTACGAATTTCATTGAGATAGGCATCAAAGCCCTCTCCCTGAAACACCTTCACTACGAAACTGCCGTCACTACGCAATACCTGATTGCACATGTCCAGCGCCAGCTCGACCAGATACATGGCGCGAGCCTGATCCACCTGCTGGGTACCGCTCATGTTGGGCGCCATATCAGACATTACGACATCGACCTTGTCGGGACCCACTCGCTCCAGCAAAGCGCCGAGTACAGTTTCCTCCCGAAAGTCCCCTTGCAGGAAATCGACACCAGCAATGGGATCCATCGGCAAAATGTCACATGCGATGACGCGACCCGAATCACCAACCTGTTCAACCGCGAACTGGGACCAACCACCGGGGGCTGCACCCAAATCCACTACGGTCATGCCATGTTTCAGCAAGCGATCCTTGCCCTGGATCTCGTCAATCTTGAAAACAGCACGAGAACGCAGGCCCATTTTCTGGGCTTTTTTGACGTATTGATCGTCGAAATGTTCTTTTAACCAGCGAGTTGAACTGGGGGAACGTTTTTTCTGGGTCATGATAATCGACTTTAAAAAACCACAAGGGTTATTAGTATTAAGGGCTAAGTGGGGGTAGAATACGCCCCTTTCAACCCTGACTTATGAAGAAATTGCGATGATTCTCAACAATAAACAGAAACAGTACCTCAAGGGCCTTGCCCATAGCCTCAAGCCTGTCGTCCTGCTGGGTCAGCATGGTCTGACCGAAGGTGTACTGGCCGAGATCGATCTGGCACTGAACCATCACGAGCTGATCAAGGTTAAGGTTGCCTCTGAAGATCGCGAAATGAAACAACTGGTTATGGATGCTATCGTCCGTGAAACCGGTTCAATCAAGGTGCAAAGCATGGGTCATGTGCTGACCATTTATCGTCAAGCCAACGAACCCAAAATCCAGCTGCCCCGCAAGTAAAAGGAAAGAGCATCGCTCTTTCCTTATTCCACTTCTTCCCGAGTCGCTTGCCAAAGTAGTCGCAAAGCCCTTAACCTGCGATGAATACTTCCGGACACGCATTATGGCTCACCATCATATTCTGACCGACGATGAGCTGGCCATGCTGCGGGACTTGGGGAGCACTCAGGACACCCATGTTCTGAGTGGTCACCTCGATGCCCCCATGCTTGGCTTGCTGCAAAAAGCCGAACACCTTGTACTCGAAGCTCGCTTCGCAGGCCATCAGCTGCGTTTCCCCCTGAGCTTTACCCAAGGGGAAGATGGCTTCGTCGAGCCCCGCTTATCTGCACCGATCATCAGGGAGCTGGGGTTTGCCCAACCGCGCGCCTGGCGTCTCACCCAAAAAGCCAAGCTATGCAGCGAACTGGGCCTGTTTCAGGTACTCAGCCTCTCCCTCAACGGCCTCATCGTGGAAAATTTGCCAACCGACATGGTGGCCGATACCCCCATCAACGGCGAGCTCTGCATCGAGCAAGAGGCCCCTCTTCCACTGCAGGGACGACTGGTAAGGCGCATCAAAGCCAATGCCGACCATGCCACCTGGGCACTGAGCTTTCAAATGAGCGAGAGCAACATCGAACGGCTGCGCCATTGGTTGTTTCAGCGTCATCAGGACGCCTTTACCGAGGCGTATCTGTCCTGATTTTTATCAATAATCATATAGATAAAGACAAACAGGGGAGCGCCAGCCCCCCTGTTTCATCGTCTGTAGCATTCGCTTAGATATAAGCGACTTCCAGTACTTCGTATTCCACATCACCGCCCGGCGTCTTGACGATAGCGACATCGTCCACTTCCTTGCCAATCAGGGCGCGGGCAATGGGGGAGTTGACAGAGATGAGGTTCTGTTTGATATCAGCTTCATCGTCACCCACGATGCGGTAAACCACCTCTTCCTCTGTCTCGCTCTTGAGCAGAGTCACCGTCGCGCCAAAAATCACGCGGCCGTTGTTGGTCATCTTGGTGACATCGATCACCTGGGCATTGGAGAGCTTGGCTTCAATCTCCTGAATGCGGCCTTCACAGAACCCCTGCTGCTCGCGAGCGGCATGGTATTCGGCGTTTTCCTTCAGATCACCGTGCTCACGGGCATCGGCAATCGCTTCGATAATCTGGGGACGAAGCTCGGTCTTGAGATAATCGAGCTCTTCGCGCAGCTTCTCAGCGCCGCGAACAGTCATCGGAGTATGATTCATAGTCGAAACCTGGGTTGCTTGAAAATAGAAACTGCGGCCATCTGCAAGGAGGCCGCAGCAATCGGTTCGGATGAGGCATCTTAATATGAAGCCAACACAAAATCCACGTCAGCCCCCTGATGCAGATCCCACTTGCGTCATCGACATTCCCCTCGCTTACTTCCCTTCCGGTACGGAAATGGGGGCCGAAACGGTCGGTTTGCCCTGCATGATGGCGATCTCCACTCGCCGGTTCATCCGACGATTTTCCGGGGTCGTATTGGGCACCAATGGTTGGGAGTCCGCCATCCCCTGCACCACCAGTCGCCCCTGATCAAAACCGGGGACCTTCAGCATCTGGTGCGCCACCGCAACCGCCCGTTGCGACGACAACTCCCAGTTGGACTGGAACAGCTCATCTTCGGTCGCCACGTTGTCGGTGTGACCGGAGATGGTGATTTCACCCGGCACATCCTTGAGCAGGGTCGCTACCTTGCGAATGACCGGCCAGAACTGTGGCTGCAGAAATGCCGAACCGGCCGGGAAAGACGCTTTTTCCCTGATCCGGATGATGATCTGCTGGCCCAGCGCCTCAATTTCGATGGCGCCGTCCTGGATCTGATCTTTCATCTGCTCGGCGAGGGCTTTGGCCAGGGTATTGGACTGTTCTTGCGCCTTCTTCGCATCCTGCGCGGTATCGCCCCCCGTCTGCTTGCCATCACTCTTGTCCTGACCACCGGCCTGATCCGCCTCACCGGGCAAAAACTCCAGTTCGGTCTGAGTCATATCGATGGTCTGCTGCATCACAGTATCAATCGGCGTGGGCTCAGGGCGACCGGGCCTGAACTCCTGGGCAATCACCGAGGTTCCCTTGGGAATATCTTTCACCTCAAGGATGTTCTGCACTCCGAAAGCATTCTTCATAGAGCCCGCGATCTGCTTGAACTTGAGTACGTCCATCTCGGCAAAGGAGAGCAGCAGCACGAAGAAGCACATCAGCAGCGACATCAGGTCGGCAAAGGTGCCCATATAGGCAGGAAGACCGGGGGGGGGACATTTGCAATCAGACATGGTGCTTACTCCGCGCCGGTATTGCGTTTGGACTGGCTCAGATAGTTCTGCAGCATGGACTGGATCACCCGCGGGTTCTGGCCATCCTGAATCCCCATAATGGCATCAAGGATCAGGGTACGACTGAGCTTCTCCTCCCCGCTGCGCAGCTCAAGCTTGTCAGCAATAGGAATAGCGATCATGTTGGCCTCAATCGCTCCGTACAGGGTGGTAAGCAAGGCCACCGCCATCGCCGGCCCGATCGACTTGGGGTCACTCATATTTGACAACATGGCCACCAGGCCCACCAACGTACCTATCATCCCCATGGCTGGGCCCAGATCCCCAAGGGTACGGAAGACCTTGATGGCAATGACATGGCGCTCGGCTGTCAGGTCGATATCCTTTTCCATCACGGCGCGCACTACTTCGGCATCGTGACCATCAACCAGCATGTCGATCCCTTTTTTCATAAATGCATTGGGGATCTCTGCAGCCTCCAGTGCCAGAAAGCCACCTTTGCGAGCCGCGTCAGCCAGTTCAACGGCTTTGGCGATCAGGTCGTCGAGTTTGTCGCCCTTGTACATAAAGGCTTTGCCCGCCACCTTGAAAGCCAGAAAAAACTGCCCGATATTGAACTTCATCATGGCGATGAAGATTGAGCCAAGAATAGTGATATAGACCGATGGCATATCGATAAACATGCTCAACGAGCCACCGAGGATCATGCCGTAAATCACGACACCAAATCCTAAAACGATACCTAACAAGCTGCCTAGATCCACGTCCCTACTCCTGTCACCGGTTCTTATGCCTAATTATAGTTTGTTGAATTTTCTGCTATTGCGACCCTAGCGGCAAGCATGCATCCACTGAGAATGATGGCTCATTATCGGCCAGTTTAGCGAGAGTTTGAGGGGGCAATGCTTTTCTGCCTCCCCCCTGTGGACGGTCGATGTTAATATAAGCCGTTTTTTTCAATCCCCGAGGATGGACATGGCCAGTAAAAAAATCGACCGTCTGAGTTTTGATGCCACTCTGGAAGAGCTGGAAACCATCGTTCATCAGCTGGAACAAGGTTCCCTACCCCTGGAAGAGGCACTCAAGCAGTTCGAGCAGGGCGTTCATCTGGTTCGGGCCGGTCAGCAGAAGCTGGAACTGGCCGAACAGAAGATCCAGATCCTGCTCAGTCAAGCCGATGGCAGTGACCAGCTCGCCCCCTTCCAGCCAGAACAAGGAGAGGAGTGAGTGGCGCTGGACCATTTTTCCCGTCTGCATCGTCAGCGTATTGACGACTGTCTGTCAGCACAACTTGAATCCTTGCCCGCCATGGCGCCGCGCCTGCGCGATGCCATGAGTTATGGCTTGCTGCTGGGCGGCAAGCGGGTTCGCCCGTTTCTGGTCTACGCGGTCGGCGAGATGCTGGGCGTCAAGAGCGAACTGCTGGATGGCCCTGCGGCTGCAGTGGAGTGCATCCACGCCTACTCCCTGCTGCACGATGACCTGCCCGCCATGGATAACGACGACCTGCGTCGTGGTCAGCCAACCGTTCACAAGGCGTTTGACGAAGGAACCGCCATTCTGGCCGGCGATGCCCTGCAGACCCTGGCGTTCTCCATTCTGGCCGATCACCCCATGCCCGACTCCTTGATGGCCAACCGGGTGCGGATGCTGAGTACCCTCGCCCGCGCTTCCGGCTATCTCGGTATGTGTGGCGGTCAGGCGCTGGATCTGCAGGCCGAAGGGCGCCAGATCTCGCTCGCCGAACTGGAGCAGGTACACCGCCACAAGACCGGTGCGCTGATTGAATGTGCCGTGGCGCTCGGCGCCCTGTGCAAAGCCGATGTCGAGGACGCCACGCTGGCTGCACTGCAAACCTACGCCGCCGCGATTGGCCTCGCCTTTCAGGTGCAGGATGACATCCTCGACATCACAGGTGATACCGCCACCCTGGGCAAGCCACAAGGTTCTGACCTGGCGCTGGAGAAAAGTACCTATCCAGCCCTGCTCGGACTCGAAAATGCCCGTGAGCTGGCTCGCGAACTGCACGGTAAAGCCTTAACAGCCCTGCAATCCTTGCCCTACAATACCGACATTCTGGAAGCGTTTGCCGATTACATCATCGAGCGAACCCACTAAACGCTGGATAACAGTAACAATATGAGCGTTGATATTAGCAATTTCCCCAACCTGGCCCTCGCGGACACTCCGGTCGAGCTGCGTTCCTTGCCCAAAGATCGGCTGCCGGTGCTGTGCAACGAGCTGCGCGAATATCTGCTGCGCTCAGTCAGCCGCTCCAGCGGACACTTTGCCTCCGGTCTCGGTACGGTCGAATTGACCGTGGCCCTGCACTACGTCTACAACACCCCGTTCGATCGGCTGATCTGGGACGTGGGCCATCAGGCTTATCCCCACAAGATCCTGACCGGGCGCCGTGATCAGATCCACACCATCCGGCAGAAGGATGGTCTGCACCCCTTCCCCTGGCGTGGCGAGAGTGAATACGACGTGCTCTCCGTCGGCCACTCCAGCACTTCCATCGGTGCCGCCCTTGGCATGGCGGTCGCCGCCGAGAGCGAAGGGCTGGGTCGCAAGGTCGTTGCAGTGATCGGTGATGGTGCCATTACCGCCGGGATGGCCTTTGAAGCGCTCAACCACGCCGGCGATGTGCACAAGGACATGCTGGTGATCCTCAACGACAACGAGATGTCCATCTCCGAGAATGTCGGCGCGCTCAACAACCATCTGGCCCGAGTCATGTCCGGCAAGCTCTACACCACCATCCGCGAAGGCGGCAAGAAAGTGCTGGCGGGTTTGCCACCGGTCAAGGAGCTGGCCAAGCGGGCCGAAGAGCACCTCAAGGGGATGGTGGTGCCCGGCACCCTGTTCGAGGAGTTCGGCTTCAACTATATCGGCCCCATCGACGGCCACGATATCGAGGCGCTGGTCGAAACCCTGCGCAACATGCGCAACCTCAAGGGCCCGCAGCTGCTGCACGTCAAAACCAAGAAGGGCAAGGGTTACGAGCCGGCGGAGAAAGACCCCATCGGTTATCACGCCGTGCCCAAGTTCAATCCGGACGAGTGCGCCCTGCCCAAGGCGAGCAGCGCCAAACCCACCTTCTCCGCCATCTTTGGCCAATGGCTGTGCGACATGGCCGCCAAAGACGAAAAGCTGGTCGGCATCACCCCCGCCATGCGCGAAGGCTCGGGGCTGGTAAAATTCAGCCAGCAGTATCCGGATCGCTACTTCGATGTGGCAATTGCCGAGCAGCATGCAGTCACGTTCGCTGCCGGCCTCGCCATCGCCGACAAGAAGCCGGTGGTCGCAATCTATTCGAGCTTCCTGCAGCGTGCCTACGATCAGGTGATCCACGATGTGGCGCTGCAAGACCTGCCGGTGCTGTTCGCCATCGACCGGGCCGGTCTGGTGGGCGCCGATGGCCCGACCCATCAGGGGGCGTTCGACATCAGCTTCCTGCGCACCGTGCCCAACATGGTGGTGATGACGCCATCTGACGAGAACGAGTGCCGCCAGATGCTCTATACCGGCTATCTCCATCAGGGCCCTGCCGCAGTGCGCTATCCGCGCGGCAGCAGCCTGAGCGATGCGCCCATCTCATCAGAGATGCAGGCACTGGAGCTTGGCAAGGGTCGTATCCTGCGAGAGGGCAAGGCCACTGCCATTCTGGCGTTTGGCACCTTGCTGCACCACACGAAAGCGGCCGCCGAAGCACTGGATGCCACCCTGGTGGACATGCGCTTTGTCAAACCGATGGATGAGGCACTGGTGCTGTCGCTGGCGGCCAGCCACGATCACTTCGTCACCATCGAAGACAACGCCATCATGGGCGGCGCCGGTTCGGCTGTGAACGAACTGCTGATGCGCAGCAAGCAGTGCAAGCCGGTGCTCAACCTCGGCCTGCCGGATCGCTTCGTGGAACAGGGCACCCAGCAGGAGATCTATGCCCTGCTCGGTCTGGACGATGCAGGCATCCAGCGCAGCATCGAAAGCTGGCTGCAAGCCTGATAACGCTTAAAGCTATCAAGCAAAAGAAGGGCGCCTCACTGGCGCCCTTTTTATTTTGTGTTTCTGACCTAGATTACCCTTTGTAGATCTTGGGGTTAAACACATCCCGCAGCCAGTCACCCAACAGGTTGATGACCAGCACCAACACCACCAGGCAGATGCCCGGGAAGGCGGTGATCCACCAAGAGCCGGAGAAGATGTAGTTGAAGCCGACGCTGATAAGCGAACCGAGCGAGGGCTGATCAACCGGCATCCCCAGACCAAGGAAGGAGAGTGCAGCTTCACTCATGATGGCGTTGGCCACCTGCACGGTGGAGATCACCAGAATGGGCGACAAACAGTTGGGCAGAATGTGGCGGAACATGATGCGCGGGGCGCGGAATCCCATCACCTTGGCCGCCTCCACATACTCCTTCTTCTTCTCCGCCAGCACCGAGGCGCGCACGGTACGGGCGTACTGCGGCCACTCGGCGATCCCGATGATCACCACCAGCATCATGATGGCGAACTTCGAGTAGAACTCGGAGCCAAAGGTTGCCTGAAAGATGGCGGAGATGATGATCGCCACCATCATGGTGGAGAACGACAGCTGCACATCGGCAAAGCGCATCAAGAGGTTGTCGATGCGGCCACCGAAATAACCGGCAATCAGACCGATGACGATACCGAGCACAAGCTGCAGCGCCACCGCAAACAGGCCGATGGTGAGGGAGATACGGGCGCCATAGAGAATGGTGCTCCAGATATCCCGCCCCTGGTTGTCGGTACCGAGCCAGAAGCGCTCCTCGCCGCCTTCCAACCAGGAGGGGGGCAACTCGGCATCCATCAGATCAAAACTGGTCTGGTCATAGACGTTGTGCGGGGCGAGCCAGGGGGCCAGCAGCGCCGCCAGCACAAATACCACGAACACCGCAAAGCTGAACATGGCTACCTTGTCCCGCAGGAAGTAGTAGACGATGTCAGAGTTCTTGAATCGTGCCCAACGGCTTGGGCTTGCAGTTACAGCGTTACTCATGCTTACCCCTTGGCAGTCAGGTTAACGGTCGGGTTAATCAACCCGTAGAGCAGGTCGACCAGGGTATTGGTCACCACGAAGATCAGTCCCACGAAGATGACGTAGGCGGTGATGAGGGGCGTATCGACCCGGTGGATCGCCTCGAGGAACAGGAAGCCGGTACCCGGCCACTGGAACACGCTCTCGGTCAGAATGGTGTAGGCCACCATAGTGCCGATCTGCACCCCGCCGACGGTAATGACCGGCAGCATGGTGTTCTTCAGAGCGTGCTGATAGTAGACCTTGTTGTTATCCAGCCCTTTGGCGCGGGCGAATTTGACGTACTCGGAAGAGAGCTGCTCCAGCATCTCGGAGCGCACCAGCCGGATAAACAGCGGCAGCATGATGGAAGAGAGCGACACCGCCGGCAGGATCAGGTGCAGGATGCCATCCCAGGTAAAGAAGCCCGACTCCCAGCCCAGCAGGTTACGGGTCTCGCCGCGGCCATAGGCTGGCAGCCAGCCCAGCTGGATGGAGAAGAGGTACATCAGCATGATGGCGGTCAAAAATACCGGGATCGAGATACCGATACTGCTCCCCGCCATGATGATCTTGGTGGGAATGCTGCGCGGGCGGATCGCCGAATAGACACCGAGTGGAATGGAGACCACCACGATGATGAGCGCGGCAGCAAACACCAGCTCAAGGGTAGCCACCAGCTTGTCGAGGATCACCTCGAGAGCGGGTCGCTTGAAGAAATAGGAGGTACCCAAATCCCCATGCACCGCATTTTTCAGAAAGCGGCTGTATTTGATGAGGAAGGGATCGTTAAGGCCCATCTTCTCGCGCAACTCGTGACGCTGGGCTTCGGAG
This sequence comes from Aeromonas sp. ANP5, assembly GCF_963870295.1. Classification (NCBI taxonomy): domain Bacteria; kingdom Pseudomonadati; phylum Pseudomonadota; class Gammaproteobacteria; order Aeromonadales; family Aeromonadaceae; genus Aeromonas; species Aeromonas sp. ANP5. The sequence goes on from NZ_CAWMRY010000003.1 coordinate 60,265, forward strand.
ACGGATTGTCCCACCAGCTCGCGCAACGGGTCACCCAGGTTGTCCTGGATGGAGAAGGCGACCAGGCTGATGACGAACATCACTATCACGGCCTGATAGAACCGTTTCAGCAGGAATGTAAACATGCTTGTCCTTCTACGTGGCCTGTGTCGTGGCACAGGCTTCTGTTAGTGGGCGGAGTGGCCAGCTGACCACCCCGCCCCGTCCTTCCTTGCGACGTTCTCTTACTTGCTGACCACCAGGTCACCCAGGTAAGGGAAGTTCATCACGTTGACCACCGGCTTGATGTCGACGTTCTTCTTGGCGCCATAGGCCAGATCTTCCCAGTGCAACGGCACGTAGGCAGCATCTTCGATCAGCATGGCTTCGACCTTCTTCAGCATCTCGGCACGCTTGGCCGGATCGGTCTCGGCGTTGGCATCCATCACCAGCTTGTCAGCTTCGGCGTTGGCGTAACCGGCGCAGTTGTACTGACCCATACCGGTCTTGGCGTCCTTGGTGAAGGTCAGGAACTCGAAGAAGTTCGCGGTATCTTCGGTGTCGGAGTGCCAGCCGATCAGCTGCATGTCCGCGGCGCACTTGTCAAACTCAGGCCAGTACTGGGCCACCGGCATGGTCTTCAGATCCACCTTGATGTTGATCTTGGCCAGCATGGCAGAGACAGCCTGGGCAATCTTGACGTCGTTGACGTAGCGGGCAGCCGGGGAGATGAAGGTCATCTTGAAGCCTTTCTCGTAACCGGCCTCTTTCATCAGCTCCTTGGCCTTGGCCAGATCATACTGGGGCACCAGCGCCTCGTTGTGACCGGCATAGCCTTTCGGGCTCAGCTGGCCAGCAGGGGTACCGAAGCCCTTGTTGATCTTCTCGACAATGCCCACCTGGTTGATGGCGTAGTTGATCGCCTGACGCACGCGCTTGTCTTTCAGTGCCGGGTTGGTGTTCTGGTTCAGCTCGATGATGATGGCGCGGGTACCGGACAGGGTGATCAGCTGGGAGTCCTTGCCATTCTTCACGCGCTCCAGATCGTTCGGCGCAACCGGATAGATCATGTCCACGTCGCCACCCAGCAGGGCTGCAACACGGGTCGCATCTTCCTTGATCGGCACCACGGTCAGGTTCTCAACATTACCCTTGGAGGCCTTGTCCCAGTAGTTGGCGTTGCGGGCATAATCCAGCTTCACACCCTGCTCGCGGAACTTGACGGTGAACGGGCCAGTACCGGAGACGTGGGTAGAGGCATAGGAGTCGCCGTTTTTGACGATCTCGGCCTTGTCTTTGCCCGCTTCGGTCTTGCCGGTGTAGAACTTGGAGTCCATCGGGAAGATGTAGGTGACGGTCTGCAGCACCAGCGGGAACGGCTTGGCGGTAATCAGATCGACGGTGTAGTCATCGACTTTCTTCACTTCGCTGATGGGATCGAAGATCGCCTTGAAGTCGACGGAGGATTTCAGGCGGTTGACGGTCCACACCACGTCGTCAGCGGTGAAGTCGTTACCGGAGTGGAACTTGACCCCTTTGCGCAGGTGGAAGCGGACGGTCTTGTCATCGACACGCTCGAACTTCTCGGCCAGACGAGGCTCGAACTGCAAGTCCTGGGTGTAACGCATCAGGGGATCGAATACCAGGTGCGACATCTCCAGGGTCTGACCGGAGAGCTGCTCCTGCGGATCCAGCGAAGTGGCGTCAGAAGCGACACCCACCTTGATATCAGCGGCTGAGACACTGAAGGCGAAACCGGCGGCAAACAGCGCCAGGGCAATCTTGGACAATCCTTTCTTCATCTTGTTCTCCATGCTTTTGGCTTTCTTATGACACTTTTTTTGACAAGCAGACCGGCGCACCGGTGCTCTCCTAGCTTGCGATTTCCAGCCCCTCGCGGGACATTCCCTTGAACTCCGGCATGAGGGAGATCAGCTTGCGGCTGTACTCATGCTCGGCATTGGTAAAGAGTTTCTCGGTCTCGGCCACTTCCACCAGATGACCGTGCTGCATCACCCCGATGCGGTCGCACATCTGGCGGATCACCGGCAGATCGTGGCTGATAAACAGCATGGTGAGCTTGAGCTCCTGCTGCAGATCCTTGAGCAGGTTGAGGATCTGGGCCTGCACCGACACATCCAGCGCCGAGGTCGGCTCGTCGCAGATAAGGAAGCGCGGGCGAGTGGCCAGGGCGCGGGCAATGGAGATGCGCTGGCGCTGGCCGCCAGAGAACTCGTGGGGATACTTGACCCCGGCACCACGACCGAGACCCACATGATCCAGCAGATCGCCGACAATCCCCTCAATCTGGCTCTCGCTGCTCGCCAGCTGATGGAAGCGGATCGGCTCGGCAATGATGTCGCGCACCTTCATCCGCGGGTTCATCGACGAATAGGGGTTCTGGAACACCATCTGCATCTGGCGACGCAGCGGGCGGCGCTCGCGCTCGCTCTTGAGAGCAGTCAGATCGATCCCCTCGAAGAAGATTTTGCCGGTATCAGGCGGATAGAGACCGGTGATGGCGCGGGCAATGGTCGATTTGCCGGAGCCGGACTCCCCCACCAGACCGAAGGTCTCCCCTTCGAAGATCTCGAAGCTGATGTTGTTGCAGGCGCGCACATATTGGCGACGGCTCGGGAAGATGGAGTCCTTGGTGACGAACTTCAGATCAACGTTCTCCACCCGCAGCAGCGCCCCTTCATAGGCACGCTCGTCCTGACTCTGGCCGAGCCAGTGGGTCTTGAGGTCGATATTGGTATCCGGCGCACTGGCATCCTCGATATAGGAGACCAGCGGGAAACGCACCAACTTCACGTCGGAGCGGGGTACCGCCGAGATGAGGCTGCGGGTATAGGGGTGATTGGGGCTGCCCAGTACCTGTTCGGTCAGGCCGAACTCCACCAGATCGCCGCGATACATCACCGCCACCTTGTCGGTGACGTTGGAGACCACCCCCATGTCGTGGGTCACCAGCATGCAGCCCACCTGACGCTCTTTGCAGAGGGCGCGGATAAGCTGGAGGATCTGATCCTGAATGGAGACGTCCAGCGCTGTGGTCGGCTCGTCGGCGATGATCAGCTCCGGATCGCAGGAGAGGGCGATGGCGATAACCACCCGCTGACGCATGCCACCGGAGAACTGGTGCGGATACTGTTTGATGCGCAGCTCCGGCTGCGGAATACCCACCGCCCCCATCAGCTCCAATGCCTTGGCAAAAGCAGCCTCGCGAGAGAGGTCGGTATTGGCCAGAATGGTCTCCACCAGCTGATGCTCAACGGTGAACAGCGGGTTGAGGGAGGTCATGGGGTCCTGGAAGATGAACCCGATACGGGAGCCACGGATGGCCCGCATCTCATTCTGGCTCTTGCCGGAGATAAGCTCGCCATTGAGATAGATATCGCCACGAGCGATGCGACCCGGCGGGCTCAGGAGATCGATAACGGCGTTGCCGATGGTGGACTTGCCGGCGCCGGATTCACCGACCACCCCGACAATCTCACCCTTTTCGATAGAGAAAGAGAGATCCTTCACCGCGGCCAGTACCCCGTAGCGGGAGGGGTACTCAATCCGCAAGTTCTTTACTTCGAGCAAGGACATGTTTACCTCTGCGGGGGACATCCGTCCCAAATAATTCGTCCGTAAATCAGCCGCAGATGCCGGTTGTTACCTTGGGCAATATTTGCTCAATCCATGAGGCAGCGAAACCAGCGATCCGGGCGGGTTTTTTGCATTTTTTTGGAATAACCCGCGAGTAACTTAGACGGTTTGACCACGGGTGTAAATGATTGAGTTATACAATTCCGCAATGTTTTGTGCAGATAACCACCAATTCGGCAGAGATAAATGATGATTTTCATCACACAAATGGCCGGTGCGTCCGTACATCTATTGGTATCATTACTTTAATTTCAACAACAACGCAACAAGCAGCATTTATCACTATTTCCAAAACAATCACCAGCCCCGAATGAGTAGTGAATATTTATGTGAAATGGATGATAAACGGCAGCATATGCCGATGAATGAAAATTAAGCAGATATAAATCGGGGGATGCCAGAACGGTCATCCCCCTGAAGGTGGCTCTCAACCGAGCCAGAATGCCAGTAATTGCATACAAAACAGGGCGAACAGGCCGGCGATCAGATCGTCCAGCATGATGCCCAGGCCACCGTGGATCCGGCGATCAAACCAGGAGATGGGCCAGGGCTTGAGCACATCAAACAACCGGAACAGCGCGAAGCCCGCCACCACCCACTCCCAGCCGGCTGGCGCGGCGATCATGGTGACGCCAAAACCGATCACCTCGTCCCAGACGATGGCGCCGTGATCCGGCATACCGATGGCATCGGTGGCGCTCTGGCAGATACGAATACCGACCACAAATCCCACCGCCAGCAAGGCGATAAACCAGTGGGTCGGCAGCCCGCTCACCAGCAGGTAGAGCGGAATGGCCGCCAGGGTGCCCATGGTGCCCGGCGCCTTGGGGCTGAGACCAGAACCAAATCCCACCGCCAAAAAATGAAGCGGATTTTTCAGATCCAGTCGTGTCAGCTCGGGCTTTATCCTGAACAAACTCATGCGAAGTGATCCCACCCTTTCAGTTGCAACTCGACCGCCTGGTCGCCACGCAGGTAGTCGATGCCCGGCTCGCCCGCCACGATGCGGCCGATGCGGCTGAACTTGACCCCGCTGTGGGCCAGCGCCGTATCGAGCGCGCCGCGGTGCTCCTCCGGCACTGTAAAGCAGAGCTCGTAGTCATCGCCACCGGCCAGCGCCAGTTGCCACGCCTCCTGCTCGCTCACCGCATCCTGCAGCACCGGCGAGAGCGGCAGCAGATCGAGATCGATCTGGGCCCGCACGCCGGAGGCCTTGAGGATATGGCCGAGATCCGATGCCAGCCCATCGGAGAGATCCAGCGCACTGCCCGCCAGTCCGCGTAGGGCCTGACCGGCCAGAATGCGGGGATGGGGGTGGTCGAGCCGTGGCAGCACCGCAGCCAGCTGGTTCTCGTTGAGGGTGCGTTTGCCCAGCAGGTGGGAGAGCGCCAGCGCGGCATCTCCCAGAGTGCCGGTCACATAGATGCCGTCACCGGCTTTGGCGCCGCTGCGCATCAGGGCGCGACCGGCAGGCACCGATCCCTTCACCGAGATGGTGATGGAGAGCGGCCCACGGGTCATGTCTCCGCCCACCAGCGCCACATTGTAGTACTCGGCCAGCTCCAGAAACCCTTCGGCAAAACCGGCGACCCAACCTTCGTTGATGGCAGGCAAGGTCAGCGCCAGCGATACCCAGCGCGGCTCGGCCCCCATGGCGGCGAGATCGGAGAGATTGACCGCCAGCGCCTTGTAGCCGAGATCCACCGGATCCATGTCGGGAAAGAAGTGTACGCCGCTCACCAGAGTGTCGGTGCTCACCGCCAGTTGGGTATCGGGGGGCAGGGTCAGCAGGGCACAGTCATCTCCAGGGCCCATCACCACGTCCTTGCGGGCGTGGGGGACCTTGAAGTACTTATCAATCAGCTCAAATTCACCCATACAGTAAAAAGCCAGCAATAAGCTGGCTCCTCTCTTAGATGCTGACGGACAGCAGGATCAACGCTTGTTTAGCGACTTGATCACCTTGTCCAGTACACCGTTGACAAACTTGTGGCTGTCATCGGCAGCAAAAGCTTTGGCCAGCTCGATCGCTTCGTTGATGACCACGCGCGGCGGTACATCATCACGACGGGTCAGCTCGTAGGTCGCCAGACGCAGGATCGCCTTGTCCACCATGTCCACTTCTTCCAGCGGACGGGAGAGGAAAGGTGCAAACACCTTGTCCAGCTCGCTGCAGTGGAGGGCTACCCCGAACAGCAGATCGCGGAAATAGTTCAGGTCTACACCCTTGGTGTCCTGATCGATCTTGAACTGCTCTTCGATGTCACCCACGTTAGCCTTGGTCATCTGCCACTGGTAGATGGCCTGGGTGGCGCAATGGCGGGCTTTACGGCGCTCAGACGGTTTCAATGTACTTCTCCTCGTTACACGTCCAGTTCTTTCAGGACGTTGATCATTTCGAGCGCTGCCAGTGCAGCCTCTGCACCCTTGTTACCCGCCTTGGTACCTGCACGCTCGATGGCTTGTTCAATGTTTTCAGTGGTCAGCACCCCGAAGGCAACGGGAATTTCATATTCCATCATTACCTGAGCCATGCCCTTGCTGTTCTCGTTTGCCACCAGGTCGAAGTGGTAGGTGCCGCCACGGATGACAGTACCGACCGCCACGATGGCGTCGTATTGACCACTCTTGGCCAGCTTCTTGATGACCAATGGCATTTCAACCGCGCCCGGCACTTTTACCAGTGTCAGGTTGCTGTCCTGCACTTGACCTTGACGCTTCAGTACGTCCACCGCACCGTTCACCAGACTGTCGTTGATGAAGCTGTTGAAACGGGCAACAACAATAGCAACGCGCGCCTCAGGAGCGGCGATATTTCCTTCGATAACCTTCATTGGAAATCCTGTATCTGTGCAATCAAAAGGGCCGGAGTCAAAAGTGCGCACATTCTAGCACAACAGACCCACGACAAAAACCAGCTTCATAACTCCGACAAATTCCATCTATTAACTTTTTTCACAGCCAGTCAATAAGACCCATAATACTCCCCCCCCACAACCGCATCGTTCCAGTGCGGTAAAATAAAAACACACTGAAAGGAGTTCGAAATGTTGTATTTAAAACGTGCGGCATTGATATCTGCAATCATCGCAGCTACATCGCCTCACGCAAATAGCACACCACGCATTATTGGCGGCAGTGGTACTACCGCTCCTAGCTGGATGGTTGCCATTGGGGAAAATGTTAATGGAACATGGTTCAACTACTGTGGCGGTACTCTTATCGATCGTGAGTGGGTCGTCACAGCAGCCCATTGCGTAGAAAACCCGCAAGTAGGCAAGATGGAAGTCGCCATCGGCGTAACGGACTTGAGCAAATCCCATCAGCGGACTTCGATTGACCAAGTTTTGATGAATACCGAATATCTGGTCAATCGTCTGAAATCCCTCGGTTTTGATATTCCAACCTTTGAAAAAGATATTGCCCTGCTGCACCTAGCAACACCCACAGCCAATGCTCCAATCACTTTGGCGCCATTAAATACCAAAGACACATGGGTTGGGCCAACTCAACTACGAACCTATGGTTATGGCGGCATCAATCCGCAGGCCACTATTGACAGTCCAGTACTTCAGACTATTGACCTCCCTTATCAAGGCGACAGGGACAGATGGTATGGAGACACAACCCTGAGCCATATCTTTGCCGGACAGACCGTGATGCAGGACTCCTGCAAAGGCGATAGCGGGGGGCCATTGGTTTATATGGGACAGCTGGTCGGCATCACTAGCTATGGGGCCTTTCCGTGTGCTTCCGGAGCCGCAGGGGGATACACTTATGCACCTGCTTTGGCTGATTGGATAAACGAACAAAAACACAACATTACCATTACATCACTACGCGGACTGAATGTTCCGGCAAACCAGAGCCGCTGGGCAGAATATAGACTAGTCAACCGCACCATGTTCAGCGCAACCCTGAGTGATCTGGTAACTACTGCACCTGGAATAGCCAATAACTGTAACGTTGAACTAAAACCGGGCCAAGATTGCACAATTCGCGTTCGTTTCGATGGCAAATACGCTGTTGACTCTATTCGTGCCGAAATCATTAGTATGAAAAGTACCATTGCTGGACGAGCTTCAACACTTGAAGCAGCACTTATAGGTATCACAACAAAAGAAGAACCAGCCCCCATCCCTGAACCGACACCGCAACCTGCCCAACCCTCCCAGCCGACAACCACATCAGGTAGTGGCGGTGGCGGCGGTGGTTCTATCGGTCTAGCAGCCCTGTTACTAATACCAATAGCCTGGCTACGGCGTCGCCGTTGAAACCAACAAAAAAAAGATGACGCCATGGCGTCATCTTTTTTATCCTACAAAGATTAATTACTCGCCGATGTACTCAACCACTTCCAGACCGAAACCACCGAGGGCATGGTACTTCTTCGGCGAGCTCAGCAGGCGCATCTTGCTTACACCAAGGGCCTTGAGGATCTGGGAACCCACGCCAACCCGGCGCGAGGTGCCCTGCCACTTGGCTCCTTCCGGTGCCAGCCCCTTGTCGGCGGCTTCAAAACCCTTGACCCGGGCCAACAGCTCGGCGCCATGGGATTCCGCCCCCAAAATCACCAGCACGCCGCCTTCGCTGGCAATGCGGGCCATGGATTTGGGCAGCGGCCAGCTACGGGCAGCGTGGCGGTCGGTCAGCAGCAGATCGCTCAGCACATCGTGCAGATGGACGCGCACCAGGGTCGGCTGATCGGCCTGTACCTCACCCTTTTTCAGGGCGAAGTGAACCTGATTGTCGATGGTATCGCGGAAGGTGATGAGGTCGAACTCGCCAAATTCGGTGGGCAACTTGCACTCGGCCACCTTCTCGACCGTGGTCTCGTGCTGGTTGCGGTACTCGATAAGATCGGCGATGGTGCCAAGCTTGATGCCGTGCTCCTCGGCGAACACCTCCAGATCCGGACGGCGCGCCATGGTGCCATCCTCGTTGAGGATCTCGACGATGACGGCGGCCGCCTCGAAACCGGCCAGACGGGCCAGATCGCAGCCCGCTTCGGTGTGACCGGCACGGGTCAGCACGCCGCCATCCTGAGCCATCAGCGGGAAGATGTGGCCCGGCTGCACCAGATCGGCCGCCTTGGCATTGGGCGCCACAGCGGCCTGCACGGTCACAGCACGATCGGCGGCTGAGATACCTGTGGTCACCCCTTCTGCCGCCTCGATGGAGACGGTAAAGGCGGTGGAGAACTGGGCATTGTTGCGATCCACCATCAGCGGCAGAGCCAATTGCTTGCAGCGATCCCGGGTCAGGGTCAGGCAGATGAGGCCACGGCCGTAGCGGGCCATGAAGTTGATATCCTCCGGACGGACGCAGGAAGCGGCCATGATGAGGTCCCCTTCGTTCTCCCTGTCTTCGTCATCCATCAGGATCACCATCTTGCCAGCCTTGATATCGGCAATGATTTCCTGGGTTGTGCTCAGCGCCATGGGCTACTCCATCAGTGTGCTTGGGGGTTGAGCCCGCAGGCTCAACGCAAATGCGTGTGTATGTTGCTCTAGATTGGGGCTAGCGGCTCCATTTCAATCAGAGCGGGATCACAGAAAATCGTTTTGGTGGCCAGATTCAGCGCACACCGTCAGAGAAAACCGGCCTTGGCCAGCGTCTCCATGGTCAGGGTCGAGGCGCTGCTCTCCTGACTTTTTCCCATCATCAGCCGCTCCAGATATCGGGCGATCTGATCCACCTCGAGGTTGACCTTGTGACCCGGCTTCCAGCTGGCGATGGTGGTCTCCTGGGCGGTGTGGGGCACTATGGTCAGGCGGAAAAGGTCGCCCTGCACCGCGTTGACGGTGAGGCTGATGCCATCCACCGCAATGGAGCCTTTCTCGGCGATATAGCGGGAGAGTTCCCCCGGCGCCTTGATCCAGTACTCGATGGCGCGGCCGCTGCTGGAGACGCTTTTCACCTCCCCTACCCCGTCCACATGACCGGAGACCAGATGGCCGCCGAGGCGGGAGGTGGGCATCAGTGCCTTCTCGAGGTTGACCCGATCGCCCACTCTGGCGGCGGCAAAACCGGTACGGGAGAGGGTTTCCAGCGACACATCGGCGGTATAACTCTTGTCGCCCAGCGCCACCACGGTGAGGCAGACGCCGTTGGTGGCGATGGAGTCGCCCAGTTTGACGTCGCTAAAATCCAGACCTGGTGCGTGGACGGTGAGGGCCATGTCATCGCCCTGACGGCGCAGTTCGGCCAGGGTTCCCACCGCTTCGATAATTCCGGTAAACATGCAGATCACCTTGCTGATGACGGAGGCTGATTATGCCCCCTTGAACATTGATAAATCAGGCTATTTTGGCGGTAATGCGAATATCCGGCCCCACCATTCGCACATCCTTGATGGCGAGCCTGGGTGCCTGGAACAGCCGGGTCAGGCCCGGCAGATGGAACAAGCCACGCCCCTCGTCACCCATCAATTTGGGAGCCTGATAGAGCACCAGCTCATCCACCAGCCCTTTTTCCAGCAGAGCGCCGCACAGCCGCGGGCCCGCCTCAACCAACACCGAGTTGACGTTCTGCTTGGCCAGCAGCATGAAGAGGCTGACCAGATCCAGCTTGCCATCCAGCAGCGGCAGCTCCAACTGCTGCACCCATGCGGGCCACTCGCCGGACGCCTTATGACGGGCCAGCAGCACCGGACTCTCGCTCTGGAACAGCGGCAAGTCGGGTGTGAGGCGGTTTTGCGAATCGACGATGACTCGCAGCGGCTGGCGCAGGGTCTCTTTGGGATAGCTCGCCTTGACCGAGGGGGGCAGCTCATCCCAGCGCACGGTCAGGGAAGCGCCATCGGCCAGCACGGTTTCAGCGCTGGAGAGCACCGCATCGTGGCGGGCCCGCAGTCGTTGCACATCGCGGCGCGCATCGGGAGAGGTGATCCACTGGCTCTCGCCGCTCGCCATGGCGGTGCGGCCATCGAGGCTGGCCCCCAGCTTGACGGTCACCCGCGGGAAGGCGGTACGCATCCGCTTGAAAAAGCCCGGGTTGAGCGCTTCGGCTTCGCTCGCCAGCAGGCCGAAATCTGTCTTGATCCCCGCTTCGGAGAGCATCCGCAGGCCACGTCCGCCCACCTGGGGATTGGGATCGACCATGGCCGCCACCACCCGGGCCACGCCAGCGTTGATCAGCGCCTCGGCGCAGGGGGGAGTACGACCGTGGTGGGAGCAGGGTTCGAGGGTCACATAGGCGGTGGCGCCGCGGGCGTTGTCACCGGCGGCGCGCAGGGCGTAGACCTCGGCATGGGGCTCGCCCGCCTTCTGATGCCACCCTTCGCCAACCACCACGCCATCCTTGACCAGCACGGCGCCGACGCAGGGGTTGGGGGCCGTGGTGTAGCGGCCGCGGCGGGCCAGTTCGAGGGCCCGACTCATCCATTGGTAATCATCTTGACTAAACATTCGGGCTCCTGTTTTCAACAACATCCAAGCCGTATCGCATCAGGTAACTGGCTGCGTTACCGCATCCGATGACGCTTCGCTAATCGGGCCTGCTTCAGGGACGATTTATTTTTCCAGCTTGGCGATCTCTTCGCCGAACTCGCGAATATCTTCGAAGCTGCGATAGACGGAGGCAAAGCGGATATAGGCCACCTTGTCCAGACTCTTGAGCTCATCCATCACCAGATTGCCCACCAGCTCGGAGGCGACTTCGCGCTCGCCGGTGGCACGCAGGCGGGATTTGATATGGTTGACCGCTTTTTCGATGGCCTCCATGCTCACCGGCCGCTTCTCCAGCGCCCGCAGGATGCCGGCGCGCAGCTTGTCTTCGTTGAACGGCTCGCGGGAGCCGTTGGACTTGATGACGCGGGGCATCACCAGCTCGGCCATCTCGAAGGTGGTAAAACGCTCGTGACAGAGCAGACACTCACGACGGCGGCGCACCTGATGGCCTTCTGCCACCAAGCGGGAATCGATCACCTTGGTATCAACCGCACTACAGAATGGGCAATGCATCGGACCTCCGGCGTTAATGGAACAGGGACCGGCCCGGCGGGCCAGGATCTAGGTCGGCCAGTGTAGCACGGCCATCCAAAACCGGTAAAAGCCAGAAAAAACAATGCCACCCGCAGGTGGCATTGGTCTCAAACCGAACGGTCTGACTTATCAGCCATAGACCGGGAAGCGGCGGCAGATATCCAGCACCTTCTCACGCACGGTGGCCAGCACGGCATCGTTGTCGTGGTTGTCCAGTACGTCACAGATCCAGTGGGTCAGCTCGATGGACTCGGCCTCCTTGAAACCGCGGCGGGTGATGGCCGGGGTACCGATCCGTACACCGGAGGTGACGAACGGGGAGCGCGGGTCGTTGGGCACTGAGTTCTTGTTGACGGTGATGTTGGCTTTGCCCAGCGCAGCGTCAGCATCCTTACCGGTCAGCTCGCGGCCGATCAGGTCAACCAGCATCAGGTGGTTGTCGGTACCACCGGAGACGATCTTGTAACCGCGCTCGATAAAGGTGGCAGCCATCGCCTTGGCGTTTTTCACGACCTGAGCCTGATAGGTCTTGAACTCCGGCTCCAGCGCCTCTTTGAAGGCAACGGCTTTACCGGCGATAACGTGCATCAGCGGACCACCCTGACCACCCGGGAAGACGGCGGAATTGAGCTTCTTGTAGAGCTCCTCGTCGTCAGCGGCGGAGAGGATCAGACCACCGCGCGGACCGGCCAGGGTCTTGTGAGTGGTGGAGGTGACCACGTGAGCGTGGGGAACCGGGTTCGGGTAAACGCCAGCGGCAATCAGACCAGCCACGTGGGCCATGTCGACGAACAGGTAGGCACCGACCTTGTCGGCGATTTCGCGCATGCGGGCCCAGTCAACGATGCCGGAGTAGGCAGAGAAGCCACCGATCATCATCTTCGGCTTGTGCTCGACAGCCTGACGTTCCATGTCGTCGTAGTCGATCTTGCCGGACTCATCGATACCGTAAGGCACGATGTTGTAAAGCTTGCCGGAGAAGTTGACCGGAGAGCCGTGGGTCAGGTGACCGCCGTGGGCCAGGTTCATGCCCAGTACGGTGTCGCCCGGCTGCAGCAGAGCCATATAAACGGCGCTGTTGGCCTGGGAGCCGGAGTGCGGCTGCACGTTGGCGTAAGTGGCACCGAACAGCTCTTTGGCGCGCTCGATAGCCAGGGTTTCGACCACATCCACATACTCGCAACCACCGTAGTAACGCTTGGAGGGGTAACCTTCAGCGTACTTGTTGGTCAGCTGGGAGCCCTGGGCTTCCATGACACGGGGGCTGGTGTAGTTCTCAGACGCAATCAGCTCGATATGCTCTTCCTGACGACGGGTTTCGTCTGTGATGGCCTGCCACAATTGCGGATCATAATTGGCGATGGTCATGTCACGTTTCAACATCCGTTTCTCTCCTGAAAATCGTTTGCGCGTTAGGTGAAGTGGGCGCGGGCATTGTAACGTGAGCTGGATCAAAGAGACAGTCCAACCACCTAAAAAAATGTTGAATTTATGTTGTAAAAAGCAAGGTTCCCTCCCCGTTCAATACCCTGGCCGCTCCGCCAAACGGCACATTTTTCATCCCGCTGCGGGCGGGCAAAACCCGAAGGGGATCACAACGCCCTCTTTATCCATCCTGTAACATATTCATTCGAAACAAATTTAATGATGATGGAGCTGATTGCAGCCATGCATCCGAGGGGCTGCACCTAACCGGAGGAGTTCAAGATGGACCATCTGCTGACATTCGTGATCCTGGCTGTCTTTTTTCTGTTCTACTGGGTCTACTACACCAGCCAACGCAAGCATGTCCCCACCACCTCGTGGGATCAACTCCCCACCAAAGCCGAATATCTGGCGGCCCACCCTGAATCAGTCGATGGCGACATCGTCTTCTGTTATCACTGCGGCCACCACGAGTTGCTGGAGGTAGGCATAGTGCACCTGACCGATTTTCGCCGGGAATGGGTCTGCGCCAAGTGCAAGCAGGTGCTGTTTCGCGAAATAGAATAACGGCACAGGAACTGGCCCCCTCTGAACGTTGTGCATCGCCAGCAGGGATCAGAACGGCGAATCCCTGTTGGCCGCCAGCCACTGCTGCAACCCGCTCACCGCCGCGTCAAATTGCCCGCCGATTGCCGCAGGCTCCCCGCCTCCCGCCTCAAGAGCCGCACAGTGGCTGGCAAATTCGGTCAACCCCAGCGCCAGCGCACTTCCCTTGAGCTTGTGCGCCAGCTGACGTTGCTCTTTCCCCTCACCCTGAGCCAACTTATCTACCAACACCCGCCCTTGCGACTCAAACAGCGCGACCAGCTGGCGGATCCGCGCCATGCCGAGCAGGGGCAGATCGGCATCCAGCACCGGATTGGCCCACTCGGGGTGGTTAGTTGGGGGCACGGCTACTGATAACGGCACCTGCGGCTCGATAGAGGTTCCTTCTTGCCGAAACAGCTGATCGATAGCGTTCGCCAGCACCGCCAGCCGTACCGGCTTGCCGACAAAATCGACAAAGCCGGCGGCAAGGCAGTGGCGGATATCCTCCGGATACATCTGGGCCGAGATGGCGATGGCGGGCAGCGGCCGTTCATGCATCTCCTCGCTGATGGCGGCCAGATCCTCGCGCAGAGTCATACCGTCCATATCGGGCAGATTGATATCGAGCAGCGCCAGCTCGAAGGGGCGCTCGGTCACCAGCGCCAGTGCACTGCGACCGTCCTCCGCCAGGGTGACGCGATGGCCGAGGCGGGTCAGCATGCCGTGCGCCACCAGCCGATTGATCTCGTTATCCTCCACCAGCAGGATGTCGCGGGACTGGCCAAGGTGCAGCGGTTGCGCCTCGGCAGGCAGTTGGGCGCTCGAACGCTGCAAGGGCAGACTGAAGCTGAATTCACACCCCTTGCCCGGTTCGCTGGCAAGGATAAGCTCGCCCCCCATGGCGGCCACCAGCTTGCGACTGATCGCCAACCCCAGCCCGGTGCCGCCCTGATGGCCTATATCGCGCTTGCGCTGGCGAAACGCCTCGAACACCGCCTCCTGTTCATCGGCCGGAATGCCGGAGCCGGTATCGCGCACCACGAAGCGGATGCAGGGCTCGGCGCAAGGGCCTTGGCAGGCAAGAGGCGCCACCGTCAGGGTAATCTGGCCACGGACGGTAAACTTGACCGCATTGCCGAGCAAGTTGCCGAGCACCTGGCGCAGCTTGCCCAGATCCCCCTCGACCACAGGCGCCAGCCCGGGCGCATATTCCAGCGCCAGAGTGACCCCCTTGGCCTCTGCCTTTGGCCGGAACAACGCGCTGAGCTCATCCACCAGCTGGAACAGGGGGAAGGGCTCGCGGCGCGCCTCCACATGGCCCGCCTCGATCTTGGAGTAGTCGAGAATGTCGTTGAGGATCTCCAGCAGGGATTCGCCGCTATGTTCGATTGCGGCCAGATAGCGCTGCTGGGTATCGCTGAGGTGGGTATCTTCCAGCAGCGTCAGGCCCCCGAGAATGCCGTTCATGGGAGTACGGATCTCGTGGCTCATGGTGGCGAGAAACACCGACTTGGCGCGGTTGGCCTGTTCGGCCTCGGCGCGGGCCTGCCGCAGCTTCTCCACCTCCTCATTGAGCCGCTCGTTGGCGTGGCTGAGCTGGCCAGTGCGCTCCTCGACCCGCGACTCCAGCTCGCGCTGATAACGGCCCAGCTCAACCGCATTGTCACGAAACACCTGCAGGGCCCGCCCCAACTCAGCCAGCTCATCGCGCCCGGTACTGGCGATCGGTTCAAGGGGGGCCAGATCCCCGCGCGCCAACCGGCTCATCCCCGCCACCGCCCGTTGCAGCGGCCAGACGATCCGGCCGTAGACCATGCGCCACATCAGCAGCATCAGCAGTAGCAGGGTGAGCAGGCCAATGGCCATCAACGCCTGCTCCAGCAGCCTGAGGCGCTGGCTTAGCGCCTGCTGGCTCTGCCCCAGCGAATCGCGGGCACTGCTGACCAGCTCACCGACCTGCTGGTTGAGGCTGCTCATCAGGGCCTCATTGGCACTGGCCAGCACCCGAAGCGCCTCCCCCTTGCCGAGCCAGTCGCTGCGCAGTTGCATCAGCTTGTCGCTCTGTGCCAGCACGGTCAGCGCCTGTTCCACCGCCTGCCGGCGGGCCGGATCGGTCACCGCCCCGGCCCGCAGTTGCAAGATGGCCAGCTCCCGCTGCCCCTCTTGCAATAGCGTTTGCAACTGTTCCTGCCGTTCGCTGCGCCACATCTCCTCGATGCGCTGCTGCTGCATCAGGGTGCGATGACGCAGCTCGGTCATCTGCTCCAGCCAGTCGAGATCCTGCTCCAGCAGGCGGTCCAGCGTCCGGGTCACCTGCGTACCTTGCTGTTGGTAGAGGGAACCCAATCCCGCCACCATCACGGTTTCGGCGTTCTCCATCTGACTGCGCGCCAGCTCGGCGATCTGTCCGGCCGCCGCCACCAGACGGGCCCGCTGCGCCTCCCCCTGCGCCATCAGGGTCAACCGCTCCCCCACCAGCCACCCCTGTTGACCCAGATTACCGATAATGCTCTGGCTGAGCTGATCGAGGCTTGTTGAACTCTGCCCACGGTCGAGTTGCGCCAGCACCTGCTGCAGCTGTTGCCCCTGCAGAGTGAGCAAGCGTCCCTGATGCTCCCGCTCCTGCTCGCTGGTCGCGGTGGCCAGCAGCCGTGACGCGCTCTGGATCTCGCCGCTGAGGCGAGAGAGCGTGCGGGCCAGCTCCTGATCGGCCAGCGTCTGCTGCACCCCTTGCTCCAGCTGGCGCAGATGGCTAAGCCCCACCCAGCCCAGCAGGGAGGCACTCAGGGTCAACAACGCCATCAGGGAGAAGGCCAGCAGCAACTTGCCACCCAGGCCGGAAAAGATTCTCACGGGAAGTCCCTTGGTTGTGGTCGGCTTTGACCGGATAATATGGCCCAACACTTTAACAAAACCCCTGACCATGCGAAGCGTCTATCTCTCCCCGTTGTTGCTGATCTGGTTGCTAATGCTTCCCCGCGCCGCCCTCGCCTTTGCGGTCGATATCTGGCCCGGCGGCGAATTCAGTGGCCAGCCGGTGCGCCAGCAGTGGCCGGAACCCGCCGCCGCAACCAAATCGCTGACCTTCTGTGCCCTCTACCCCCATCTGCGCGACGCCTACTGGCTTTCGGTCAATCAGGGCATGGTAGACGAAGCGAAGCGGCTGGGAGTCAAGTTGCAGATCCACGAAGCAGGGGGTTACGGTGCCCTCGCCGAGCAGCGCCAGCAGTTGCTGCGCTGCGTGCAGGAAGGGAGCGACGCCATCTTGCTCGGCGCGGTGAGCTATCAGGGCTTGCGCGAGGCAATCGAGGCCACGCCGCTGCCGGTCTTTGGTCTGGTCAACGATCTGCCCAGCGGTCTGGTGCAGGCCAAGGTGGGGGTCTCCTGGTACCAGATGGGCTGGCAGATTGGCCACTGGCTGGCGCAGCGCCACCCCGCCGGCAGCAAGCCGGCCTCGGTCGCCCTCTTCCCCGGCCCGCAGGCAAGCGGCGGCAACAACTTTGTCGAACCTGGCTTTGCCGACGCCATCAAGGGGAGCGCCATCAAGCTGGTCACCACCGAACGCGGCGACAACAGCCGGGAAATCCAGCGCACCCTGGTGCAGCAGACGCTGGCCCGCTATCCCGACCTCGACTATCTGGTGGGGGGCGCCATCGCCGCCGAAGTGGCAGTCAACGAGCTGGCGCAGCGCCATCTCGACAGGCCCCAGGTGCTGAGCACCTACTTCAGCCACGGGGTACAGCGGGGCCTGCGCCGGGGCAAGATCTTGGCCGCCAACAGCGATCAGATGCGGCTGCAGGGGCGCCTTGCGGTGGCTCAGGCGGTCTGCCTGCTGCAACACCCTGATGCCAGTGCCGAGCAGTGCCCGCGGGTGATGGGGCCACCCATTCTGACGCTGTCTGCACCGCTGGCCGACCCCGCCGATTCCCTCTCGGATGGCGCTTTTCGTCCCGTCTATCGGGTCGAATAGCCGTTCCAAATCCGATTAGCCCACTCAAGGAGAAGAGATGAAAGAGTTACATGCCAGCTGCCTGTGCGGCGCCGTCGCCCTGACCCTGCCTGATCAGTTCGACTATATGGGGAACTGCCACTGCAGTGAATGCCGCAAGTTTTCAGGGGGAGATTACGCCTCGGTCGGCGGACTGGATGGCAACAAGGTCACCATAGTGAAAGGGGAAGAGGCCATCGGCCGCTACCGGAAATCGGCAGAGACCACCCTCGCCTTCTGTCGTCACTGCGGCTCCAGCCTGTTCAGCCAGAAGAGCAGCAGCGGCAAGATCAACCTGCGCCTCGGGGTACTGGACGATGTGCCGAGCCAGCGGCCCGCGTTTCACATCTTCGTTGGCTCCAAGGCGCCCTGGCACCAGATTGGCGACGACTGCCCGCAATTTGATACCCGCCCGCCGGTCTGATACCCGGTCAAACAGGTCAAGGCCGCCGCAACGGGATCAGGAGGCTATCTCGCCGGCAAACAGATAGCCTTCACCATGGACGGTGACAAACAGCTGGGGATCCCGCGGATCCGCTTCCATCTTGCCGCGCAGCCGCCGGATCAACACGTCTATGGTGCGATCGCTCGGGCCATCGCCGCGATGGCTGATAAGGGTCAGGATCCGCTCCCGACTGAGCACCCGCCCGGCATGGGCGACAAAGGCCACCAGCACTTCATATTCGGCCTTGGTCAGACGCACCGGCACCCCGTCCTTGCTGAGCTGGCGACGGGGAATGTCAAAACGCCAGGGGCCGAAGCGCACCGCATCGTCAGCCACCGCAGGCTCGCTCGGCGCGGCGGCCGCCAGCGAGATCCGCCACAGCAGATTCTTGACCCGCACCAGCAACTCCCGCAGCTCGAACGGCTTGGTGACATAGTCGTCGGCCCCCATCTCGAGGCCGACTATCCGGTCTACCGCATCACTGCGGCCGGTGACCAGAATGATCCCCACCGTGCTGCGCGCCCGCAGTTCACGGGTCAGCAGCAGACCATCTTCCCCCGGCAGGTTGATATCCAGCATCACCAGATCGACCGTTTGTTCCGCCAGCACGGTGCGCATCTCCTGGCCGTTTTCGACCGCCGTCACCCGATAGCCTTCCCGCTCGAAATAGCCGGTCAGCTTCTCGCGGGTAACCGCATCATCTTCAACAACCAGAATGTGGTAGCTCATGGGCAGGGTTCACGATGGTCGACAAGGGAGGATTATTCTATTCACATTTTGTCATAAATACCCCTATTTCATTAATTTATGGCGGCAGCCCTGTTCACAACGCCTCCCTATCATGGCTCCCATCAAAAAAGTGATGTGAGAGAGCATGATGAAAAAACTGTGGCACTTCCTGCGCACCCCCAGCCGTCGCTGGTCGGTACTGGCGCTGCTTCTGGTGGGCGTCGGCGTTACCCTGGCGGGCACCGTCGGTCTGCACTATGGCTTTGAGAAAACCAGCAGCCTCGAATTCTGTATCTCCTGCCACTCCATGAAAGACACCGTCTATCCGGAGTACAAGGAGTCCATCCACTTCAAGAATGCCTCAGGGGTACAGGCGGTCTGTACCGACTGTCATCAGCCGAAGGATTTCGTCGGCAAGGTGGCCCGCAAGATGGAGGCGGCCAACGACCTCTATCAGGAGTACATAGGCCACAGCATCGACACCCAGGAGAAGTTCGAAGACCGGCGCCTGCATCTGGCCGAGAAGGTGTGGGCGCGGATGAGCAGCCAGAACTCCAAGACCTGCAAGTCCTGCCACAGCTACGACAACATGGATCACGCCAAGCAGTCCCCGGCGGCAGCGCTGGCGATGAAAGATGCGGCGGCGAAGAACATGAACTGCATCGAGTGCCACAAAGGCATCGCCCACGAACTGCCCAACATGGCGGGCGGCTTCCGGGCCACTTACGCCACCCTGGTCAACGACGCGCAAGAGGCGCCAGCCACCGAGACCCTCTACAACCTGGGTGAAAAAGATCTCTACGCCAGCGAACAGAGCAGCGACCCGGTCGGCAAACTGCTGCCCGCCTCCCGCATCGACGTGGTGGACCGCAGCGGCGATCGCCTCAAGGTGACCATCGAAGGGTGGCGCGAGAGCGATGGCAAGGGCCGGGTGCTGAGCGAATACATGGGCAAGCGGGTCTTCGTCGCCACCATCCGTGACGAACTGAAAGCGAGCGAGAAAGTGCTCAAACAGGAGACCGACAGCGCCACCCATATCAAGTGGGAACAGGTTCAGGTGCAAGCCTGGGTCGATGGCAAGGGCTTTGAGTCCTCGCTCAAGCCGATCTGGGATTACGCCGGCGAGATGTACAAATCCACCTGCAACTCCTGCCACGGCGCGCCGGATCCCGCTCACTTCACTGCCAACGGCTGGATCTCGGGGCTCAAGGCGATGTCTGCCTACTATCGCCTGAGCAAGGAAGAGGAGCGCACCCTGCTCAAATACCTGCAAAACCATGCCGCCGATACCGGTGGTCAGGGCAGCCACTAAGTCCGGATTCGAAAGAGGAATAACAAGATGATCAATATTTCCCGTCGTGGTTTTCTGGGTGGCTTGCTGGCCAGCGGTGCCTCTGCCCTGATCGGCCCCTCCCTGCTCGGTCGCGCCGTGATGGCCGCCGAGTCTGGCGACAAGCTGGTGCAATCCGGCTCCCACTGGGGCGCCTTCCGTGCCCGGGTGGTCGATGGGCGCTGGGTCGAGACCCTGCCGTTCGAGCACGACAAGCACCCCACCGACATGCTCAAGGCCTTGAGTGAGGTGGTCTACAACCCCTCCCGCATCCGCTACCCCATGGTGCGGCTGGACTGGCTGCGCAAGGGCCACCAGTCCGACACCAGCGAACGCGGCCAGAACCGCTTCGTGCGGGTCACCTGGTCTCAGGCGCTCGATTTTTTCTATCACGAGCTGGAGCGGGTGCAGAAGACCTATGGCCCGAGCGCCCTCTATGCCGGCCACTCCGGCTGGCAGTCGGTGGGCAAGCTGCACTCCGCTGGCGCCATGCTGGGGCGTGCCATGAACCTGCACGGCACCTATCTGGCCAAGGCCGGTGACTACTCCACCGGTGCCGCCCAGGTGATCCTGCCCCACGTGGCGGGCGCCATGGAGGTGTATGAACAGCAAACCTCCTGGCCGCTGGTGCTGGAGCACAGCAAAACCATCGTTATCTGGGGCTCCGATCCCATCAAGAACCTGCAGGTTGGCTGGCTGGTGCCGGATCACAGCGTCTACGACTACTGGGCACAGCTGAAAGAGAAGGTGGCCAAGGGCGAGATCCGGGTGATCAGTGTCGATCCGGTCAAATCCAAGACCCAGAAGTACCTCAATTGCGATCAGGTGACCCTGAATCCGCAAACCGACGTACCGCTGATGCTGGGCATCGCCCACACCCTCTACAGCGAGAAACGCCACGATGAGGCGTTCCTGAAGAACTACACCACCGGTTTTGACAAGTTCCTGCCCTATCTGCTGGGCACCAGCGATGGTCAGGTGAAGGATGCCGAGTGGGCCGCCGCCATCTGTGGCGTCCCTGCCGAGACCATCCGCGAGCTGGCCCGAGCCATGAGCAGCGGCCGCACCCAGCTTATCGGCGGCTGGTGTGTGCAGCGCATGCACCACGGCGAGCAGTACGCCTGGATGCTGGTGGTTCTGGCCTCCATGCTTGGCCAGATCGGCCTGCCGGGGGGCGGTTACGGCTTTGGCTGGCACTACAACGGAGCGGGCACCATCACCTCCAGCGGCCCAATCATGTCCGGTTTCAGCTCAGTCATTCCCGGGGTCAAGCCGCTCCATGACGGCGACTGGAAGGGCTACTCCAAGTACATTCCGGTGGCCCGTTTCGTCGACTGCATCCTCAATCCGGGCAAGCAGATCGCCTTCAACGGTCAGACCATCACCTACCCCCACATGAAGATGGCAGTGTTCTGCGGCAACAACCCGTTCCACCACCAGCAGGATCGCAACAAGATGGTTGCGGCCTGGCGCAAGCTGGAAACCGTGGTCAGCATCGATCACCAGTGGACCGCCAGCTGCCGCTTCGCCGATATCGTGCTGCCCGCCACCACCACTTATGAGCGGGATGACATCGAGCAGTGGGGTTCTCACTCCAATGCGGGCATTCTGGCCATGTACAAGGTGGTGGAGCCGCTGTTCGAGGCGCGCGATGACTATGACATCTTCGCCGATCTCTGCCGTCGCTTCGGTCGCGAGGCCGAGTTCACCGGCGGCAAGAGCAAGCTGGAGTGGATCCAGAGTATCTATGACGACGCCCGCCTGCAGGGTCGCGGCATCGGCATTCGACTGCCCCGTTTCAGCCAGTTCTGGCACGGCGAAGGCTTCGTCACCTTCCCGGCGGGCCAACCCTGGGTGCGCCACGAGTCGTTCCGTCAGGAGCCGGATCTGGAGCCACTGGGTACCCCGTCCGGTCTCATCGAGATCTACTCCAAGACCATCGCCGACTACGGCTATGGGGATTGCCCGGGCCACCCGGTCTGGATCGAGCCCTACGAGCGCTCTCACGGCGGGCCGGGCAGCAAACAGTACCCGCTGCACCTGCAATCCTGCCACCCGGACAAGCGGCTGCACAGCCAGCTCTGCTCCTCCGACAACTACCGCGCCACCTACACGGTGCAGGGTCGCGAACCTGTCTACATGAATCCGCAGGATGCCAAATCCCGCAGCCTCAAGGACGGCGATCTGGTGCGGGTGTTCAACGGCCGCGGTCAGGTATTGGCCGGTCTGGTGGTGAGCGATGACTACGCCCCCGGGGTGGTGCGCATTCAGGAAGGGGCTTGGTATGGCCCGCAAGAGGGCGGCAAGGTAGGGACTCTCTGTACCTACGGCGATCCCAACGTGCTGACCGCCGACATCGGCTCCTCCAGCCTAGCGCAGGCCACCACGGCCCATACCGCGCTGGTGGAGATCGAGCAGTTCCGCGGACAGGCACCCGCCGTCACTGCCTTCGGCGCGCCGGAATCGGCCAAGGGCATCGACCCCATGTTCCCGGCACTCTGACCCCTGGGGGACGAAAGCGCCCCCTTGAGTTTCCTTTATTTTTAAAGTCGTTAGAATCGGGAGCCATCAAGGCTCCCGATTGCCATCCACGGAGGAAAAATGCAGGAATTTATGGCTACCAGCGAACGCCGGGCCGAACTCTACTGGTGGTTCTCCACCCTGTTCGCCGCCGAACTCAGTGATGAGCAGATCGCCGAATATGACACCTATGATGTGCGAAGCTTCCTGAAAAGCCTCTCCACCCTGGATCCGATGCGCGAAGCCGTGGCCGAGCTCAACGATGCCATCGCCCGCCTGCTGGTGCGCCCGGATCGCCAGCTGGAACTCGCCGCCGACTTCGCCGGCCTGTTTCTGGTGGATCCCAAGCAGGGCGCCCTGCCCTACGAATCGCTCTACCGTGGCGAAGCCAAGCTACTGATGCAGGCCCCGATGGCCGAGATGCAGGCCCGCCTCGATCGCCTCGGCATCAATGTTAGCGACAAATACAAAGAGCCTGCGGATCATCTGGCCATCGAGCTGGATCTGATGGGCAATCTCATCATCCGCGCGGCGGAAGCCAAGAGCGCGGCCGAGCGGGAACGCTGGCTCGACGAGCAGGAAGCGCTGCTGCACGGCCATCTGCTGGGCTGGTTTGACAAGTTCGAAAGCGCCTGTCGCGCCGCCGACCGGTTTGGCTTCTACGGCGCCAGTGCCCGTCTGCTGGGGGTCTTCCTCAAGATGGATGCCAACTACCTCTCTCTGGTCAAACCGGCACCGTCCGCCGACTGAGGCCGCGATGAAGACAGCCCTGCTTCTGATTGCATGCTGGCTGCTGGCCCTGATCCCGCTGGATCAGGGCATTACTCCCCTGATCGCGCTGCTGTTCAACCCGGATCGCGAGCTCTACGGCACCGCCCAGCTCACCGGATTTGCCGGCATCCTGCTCACCCTCTACCTTGCCAATCTCGGCGTCGAGGTGGTGTTGCGCCGCCGCTTCCAGATTGCCGGCATGCTGGCGCTGCTGGCCGCCTGGATCGACTTCATCAACAGCAGCGGCAGCGAGTCGCACTTCCTGCTGCTCTATCTGCTCGCCCTCCCCTTCCATCTGCTCGGCTGGCTGGTATTTGTGCGCGGTATTCAGGCGTTTGGTCGCCAGAAGGGATAACCACTCGCCCCTTTTTCCATCCTTTTTATCAGGTTTTTCTGCCTATTCTTGCCGTCAAAACAACCAGATAACTCCGCTTGACTCCCGGCCAAACAGTTCGTGCCATACTGACAACTGATGCAAGTGACAAAACAATCAATGCCGAGGTCATCATGGATGGGAAGCTTTTCAACGCCGACACCGAGGCAATGTTGACCCAGCTGTCAGATCACACCGTCCTGGAACAGCTGATGGATAATGCCCCTCTGGGCATCGGCGTCTTTGACTGCGAATTTCGCTACCGTAAAGTCAATCAGGTGCTGGCCGACATCAATGGCAAAAGCATCGAGGAGCATCAGGGCAAGCACCTCAGAGAGGTGGTTCCCAAGCTGGCCCCGACCCTGGAGCCCATGTTTCAGCAGATCATGCGCAGCGGCATGCCCTACGTGGATATCGCCATCACGGGCCAAACCGCGGCGTACGACAACAGCTCCCGCCGCTTTCAGGCCACCTACAGCCCGATGCGTGATGAGAAAGGGGAGCTGAACGGCATCCTCGCCATCGTACGGGACATCACCGAGCAGTACGAAACCGAACAACGGCTGCAGCTGGCAATGCGAGCGGCCCAAATCGGGGTGTGGGAGTGGCACGTGGCGGAGGACAGATTACTGTTCGACGGCCAGATTGAGCCGCTGCTGGGCATTGAGGCCAACCAGTTCCACGGCGGGCTGCAAGCGTTCGTCGACTGTTTTGAACCGGAATCCGGCAGCCAGCTCAAAGCCGCCCTGCAAAGTCATGACCCCATCCATCTCACCCTGAGCTACCTCACAGCTCTCAACGAGCGCCACTGGGTCGATATTCATGCCGACCATGTCCCCGCCACCGAGTCGGTCGGCCACCGGGTCATGGGGGTCATTCACAATGCCACCGCCCGCCGCCGTCAGGAGGAGCGGCTCCATCAGGCCAACGTGGTATTCGATACCACGGCCGAGGGGATCATCATCCTCGACAGCGAGCACCATATTCTGTCGGTCAACCCGGCCTTCACCATGCTGACCCAATACAATGCCGAGGAGGTGATAGGCCGTACCCCGGATATCATCATGCATCCCAGGCGCTACACCGACCTCGACTATCCCTGGTATCACCTGCGCCCCGGCAACAACGCCTGGCATGGCGAGATGGTTTGTCTGCGCAAGGATGGTAGCTACTTCTCCTCCTGGCAGCAGATCAGTGCTGTCTATGACAACTTCAACAACACCACTCACTATGTGATCGCCCTTTCCGACATCAGCGCCATTCGCAAGGTGGAGGCCGAGCTGAATCACCTTGCCTATCACGATCCCCTGACCGAGCTGGGCAATCGTCATCTGTTGCAGGAGCGGCTGGCCCTTGAGCTGAAAACCGCGCAGCTCAATCGCAAACGGTTGGGGCTGCTCTTTATCGATCTGGATGGCTTCAAGCTGATCAACGACAGCCTGGGCCACGGAGTTGGCGATGAGCTACTCAAGCGGCTGGCAGAGCGGATCCGCGGCTGCCTGCAGCACAACGATCTGGCGACCCGCCTCGGGGGAGACGAGTTTCTGGTGCTGATCCCCTATCTGGAGGAGCCTGACGAGCTGGCAACCCTGGCCAATACCCTGCTGACCGTGTTGCGTGAACCGGTTGAGCTGGCCCATGAGCTGGTGGCAATCTCGGCAAGTATCGGTATCGCCATCTATCCCGATCATGCAGACAGCCCGGAAACCCTGGTCAGCGCCGCCGACAGCGCCATGTACGAGGCGAAAAGTCAGGGGCGCAACGGATTCCAGTTCTATACCCCCTGCATGGCGGCTCGAGCCCGCGAGCGGATGCAGATTGAGCAGGGTCTGCTCAAGGCCCTGGAGCTCGAACAGCTCTGCATCTTCTATCAACCCATGACCAATCTGGCCAACGGCCACCTGAGCGGACTGGAAGCCCTGCTGCGCTGGCAGCATCCGAATGAGGGGATGATAGCGCCGACCCGTTTTATTCCGGTGGCAGAGGAGTGCGGCCTGATCGAGAAGATAGGAGAGTGGGTGATGCGCAACGCCTGCGAGCAGGGACAAAACTGGCTGGCTGCCGGCCTGCCGGTGCCCCGCTTGTCGGTCAATGTGTCGGTGCGGGAGATGCGCTCCCCGGGCTACGTTGAACGGGTCGCCGCTATTCTGGCCGAGACCGGATTTCCGCCAGAACGGCTGGAGATAGAGGTGACGGAGAGCATCATCCAGCGGGTCGAACAGAGTCTGGATCTCTTTACCCGCCTGAAAAATCTCGGCGTGCAGATTGCCATCGATGACTTTGGTACCGGCTTCTCGTCACTGAGTCTGCTCAAGACCCTGCCGATCGATCGCATCAAGATCGACCGGGCGTTTGTGCAGGCATTACCGGAAGACAAGAACAGTCGGGAGCTCTGCCGCACCATCATCAATCTGGCCGACAGTCTGGATATGGAGGTCACCGCCGAAGGGATTGAAACCAAGGCACAACACGCCTTCTTGCAATCACTCAACTGCGGCGAAGGACAGGGCTATCTGTTCAGCAAACCACTGCATGTCGAACATATGGGAGATAGCCTGCATCAACGCTACGTCTCATAGCGGCAGGCAATCATCATCACCAGCTGGGAGGCATCCGCCTCCTGGCTGCCGACCGGATTACCACTCGATCTGCAAGCGGGATTCCCAACCATCATCACGATCATTGAGCATGCGCGTCAGCGGTGATTCACCAGCATAACGGGGAGCTGGCTCGCTGAAGGTGAGTCTGGTACCAGGCTCTTTGGCCTGCCATGCATGACCAAACTGA
Organism: Aeromonas sp. ANP5; assembly: GCF_963870295.1. Taxonomy (NCBI): domain Bacteria; kingdom Pseudomonadati; phylum Pseudomonadota; class Gammaproteobacteria; order Aeromonadales; family Aeromonadaceae; genus Aeromonas; species Aeromonas sp. ANP5. Next base: position 86,842 of record NZ_CAWMRY010000003.1, read on the forward strand.
TCAGCCACCCGCTCCCGCACCGCAGGTGAGGCCTCCTGATGGGTGATCGCAAACTCTTTCGGAGGTTCGCCAGCGGGCACTGGCGCATCAAACTGCCAAAGGGATGCACAGAGCAACAGAGAAAACATCATGACCTCCAATTAATCGACACCCCCCCTTTTACCCACTCACCGATTAATTGTCACTCTTTGTCCTGTAACCAACTGTTGCCGCCTATCCAAAAGTCTAATTGCCCCCCGCCACCAAAGGTATAAGTTGTTAAGAAACCATTAAAAGATCTATTCAAAGGAGTGAGTGATGAGCGAGAGCAAGGTCTACCCGGTCAAACCCCACATCAGCAGCAATGCACTGCTCGACAAGGGCGACTACGCCGCCATGTATCAGGCCTCCGTCGAGGATCCCGATACCTTCTGGGGAGAGCAGGGAAAAATTCTCGACTGGATGAAACCCTATAGCAAGGTCAAGAACACCTCCTACGATCCGGGCCATGTCTCCATCAAATGGTTTGAAGATGGCCAGCTCAACGTCTCGGCCAACTGTCTCGATCGCCATCTCGCCGAGCGTGGCGACAAGGTCGCCATCATCTGGGAAGGGGACAACCCTGCCGAAGATCGCAAACTCACCTACCGCGAACTGCACAGCGAAGTGTGCAAGTTTGCCAACGTCTTGAAAGCACAAGGGGTTCACCGCGGCGACGTGGTCTGTCTCTATATGCCGATGGTACCCGAAGCCGCCATCGCCATGCTGGCCTGTACCCGCATCGGCGCGGTACACAGCATCGTCTTCGGCGGCTTCTCGCCGGAAGCGCTGGCCGGTCGCATCATCGACTCGGGCTCGCGCATCGTGATCACCGCCGACGAGGGGCTGCGTGGTGGCCGTCCGGTGCCGCTCAAGAAGAATGTGGATGAAGCGCTCACCAACCCGGAAACCCAGGTCAACAAGGTGATCGTGCTCAAGCGCACCGGCGGCAATGTCGCCTGGCACAACCACCGCGACATCTGGTGGCACGAAGCGACCGCCACCGTCAGCAGCGACTGCCCGCCCGAGGCGATGAACGCCGAAGATCCGCTCTTTATCCTCTATACCTCCGGCTCCACCGGCAAACCCAAAGGGGTGCTCCACACCACCGGCGGCTATCTGGTCTATGCCACCCTCACCTTCAAATATGTGTTCGACTACCACGAAGAGGATATCTACTGGTGTACCGCCGATGTGGGCTGGGTCACCGGTCACTCCTATCTGGTCTACGGGCCGCTTGCCAACGGCGCCACCACCATCATGTTCGAAGGGGTGCCCAACTACCCGGCCACCAACCGCATGAGTCAGGTGGTGGACAAGCATAAGGTCACCATCCTCTATACCGCCCCTACCGCCATCCGCGCCCTGATGGCCAAGGGTAACGAAGCGGTCACCGGCACCTCGCGCCAGAGCCTGCGCATCATGGGCTCGGTGGGTGAACCCATCAACCCGGAAGCCTGGGAGTGGTACTACCGCACCATTGGCGATGAGCGCTGCCCCATTGTCGATACCTGGTGGCAGACCGAGACCGGCGGCATCCTGATTACGCCGCTGCCCGGCGTCACCGACCTGAAACCGGGCTCGGCGACTCGTCCCTTCTTCGGGGTGCAACCTGCGCTGGTCGACAACATGGGCGAGCCGCTGGAGGGGGCCACCGAGGGCAATCTGGTGATCACCGACTCCTGGCCAGGCCAGATGCGCACCGTGTTCGGCGATCACGAGCGCTTTGAGCAGACCTACTTCTCCACCTTCCCGGGCCGCTACTTCACCGGCGACGGTGCCCGTCGCGACGAGGACGGCTACTACTGGATCACCGGTCGGGTGGATGATGTACTGAACGTCTCCGGCCACCGCATGGGTACCGCCGAAATTGAATCGGCGCTGGTGGCCCATCCCAAGATCGCTGAAGCGGCGGTGGTGGGGGTGCCCCACGAGATCAAGGGTCAGGGTATCTATGCCTATGTCACCCTGATCGCCGGGGAAGAGCCGAGCCGTGAGCTGCACAAAGAGGTGAAGGAGTGGGTGCGCAAGGAGATCGGTGCCATCGCCACGCCGGATGTCATTCACTGGGCGGAGGGCTTGCCGAAGACCCGTTCCGGCAAGATCATGCGGCGAATTCTGCGCAAGATCGCCACCGGCGAGACCGACAGTCTGGGGGATATCTCCACCCTCGCGGATCCGGGCGTAGTAGACAAACTCATTCGCGAGAAGTCGGAAGCAGCCTGATCCCGCTTCGTTTGTAGCTCGATAAAGCCGGCCCCGTGCCGGCTTTGTCGTTTCTCATCCGCCAGCAAACAGCAAGGCAGTAGCTACGAAGCCTTGCCGATCGAAACGTGCAATAAATAGCCAGATGTAGAGATTAGACCAGTAAAATGCTGCTAATTTTCACGAAATCAATATAATTGCGAAATCTGTGTGCCAGGGCACACCGATTTGCGCAGAAAATGGCTAGATTTCTGGTAGTCCACAAGATAGCTGATAGATAGCAGCATTATCATCGAGGATGTACTCAATATGTCGCAAAATCACCGCATTCTCCTGCTCAACGGACCAAACCTGAATCTGCTGGGCAAACGGGAACCGGGTATCTACGGCAGCAAGACGCTTGATGAGATCGTCGCCGATCTGAAGCTTAACGCCAGCGAACTCGGTGTCACTCTGGAACATCTGCAATCCAATGCCGAACATGAGTTGGTCGGCCGCATCCATCAGGCCATGGGCCAGGTGGATTTTATCATCATCAATCCAGCCGCCTTCACCCACACCAGCGTCGCCATTCGCGATGCGCTGCTGGGTGTCGCCATCCCTTTTATCGAGGTTCACCTGTCAAACGTCCATGCCAGGGAGCCGTTCCGTCATCACTCCTATCTGTCTGATGTCGCCAAAGGGGTCATTTGTGGTCTGGGGGCCGATGGCTACCAATTCGCTTTAACCGCGGCCGTGCACCATCTGCGCGCGGCTTGATAATCACTGATCAGATAAAGAAGAAAGAGAATGCTAATGGATATCCGCAAAATCAAGAAGCTGATTGAACTGGTTGAAGAGTCCGGCATCGCCGAACTGGAGATCTCCGAAGGTGAAGAGTCCGTTCGCATCAGCCGCAACTTCTCCGGTCAGGTGACCACCGCCATGCCGCAGATGGTGATGCAGCAAGCCGCTCCGGTTGCCGCACCTGCCGCTGCCGCCCCGGTTGCCGCTGCACCGGCCGCCGATGCCGCCCCGAGCGGTCACCTGATGCGCTCCCCGATGGTTGGCTCCTTCTACCGCTCCTCCAGCCCGGATGCCAAGCCGTTCGCGGAAGTGGGCCAGCAAGTCAATGTCGGCGACACCCTGTGCATCGTCGAAGCCATGAAAATGATGAACCAAATCGAGTCTGACAAGGCCGGTGTGATCAAAGCGATCCTGGTTGAAAATGGTCAGGCCGTCGAATTTGACGAGCCGCTGTTCATCATCGAATAAGGGAAATCGCCACCCATGTTGGACAAAGTAGTCATCGCCAACCGCGGTGAAATTGCCCTGCGGATCCTGCGCGCCTGTAAAGAGCTCGGGATCAAGACAGTGGCCGTTCACTCCACCGCCGACCGGGAGCTCAAACATGTGCTGCTGGCCGACGAATCCATCTGTATCGGCAGACCGGCCAGTACTGAATCCTACCTCAACGTCCCGGCCATCATCGCCGCCGCCGAGGTAACGGGTGCCGTGGCCATCCACCCGGGTTACGGCTTCCTCTCCGAGAACGCCGATTTCGCCGAAGTGGTCGAAAAATCCGGCTTCATCTTCATCGGCCCGCGCGCCGAGACCATTCGCCTGATGGGTGACAAGGTCTCCGCCATCGAAGCGATGAAGAAAGCGGGCGTACCCTGTGTACCGGGCTCTGACGGCCCCGTCGATAACGACGCCAAGCACAACGCCGCCATTGCCAAGCGCATCGGCTATCCGGTGATCATCAAGGCCGCCGGTGGCGGTGGTGGTCGCGGTATGCGCGTGGTGCGCAATGAAGCGGAACTGGCGGGCGCCATCGCCCTGACCAAATCCGAAGCAGGCCAGTTCTTCAAGAACGACATGGTCTACATGGAGAAGTACCTGGAAAACCCGCGCCACATCGAAATTCAGGTGTTGGCAGACGGCCAGGGCAACGCCCTCTATCTGGGCGAGCGTGACTGCTCCATGCAGCGTCGCCACCAGAAAGTGGTGGAAGAGGCGCCGGCGCCCGGCATCACCGCCGAAATGCGCAAGTTCATCGGCGAGCGCTGTGTGCGCGCCTGTATCGAGATCGGCTACCGCGGTGCGGGTACTTTCGAGTTCCTGTACGAGAACGGCGAGTTCTATTTCATCGAAATGAACACCCGTATCCAGGTTGAGCATCCTGTCACCGAGATGGTCACCGGTATCGATCTGATCAAGGAGCAGCTGCGCATCGCCGCCGGCCAACCTCTGTCGATCACCCAGCAGGATATCCGCATCCGTGGCCATGCCATCGAGTGCCGGATCAACGCCGAAGATCCGGCCACCTTCATGCCCTCTCCGGGTCTGGTGCAGCGCTTCCACGCGCCGGGTGGTCTGGGCGTGCGTTGGGACTCCCACATCTATGCCGGTTACAAGGTACCGCCCCACTACGATTCGATGATCGGCAAGCTGATCTGCTACGGCGAGAATCGTGACATTGCCATCGCCCGCATGCGCCATGCGCTGGACGAGCTGGTGGTGGAAGGGATCAAGACCAACGTACCGCTGCAAAAAGAGATCATGAAAGACGAAAACTTCCAGCACGGTGGCACCAATATCCACTATCTGCACAAGAAGTTGGGTCTGTAAGATCTCGCAGGCAGAACAATCACTTCCGGCCGGATAGCAGCCCGCTGCTTATCCGCAATCCAACCGGGAGGCGGCTTCGCAAGAAGCCTCTGCTGAAAAAGGGCCATGGCGACATGGCCCTTTTTTGTTATCCTTGCGCCCCTCAAATTTGTCGGAGGCCAAGGTGAACCGTTTTGCTCTCGCCCGCCGGGAAGCAGCTTTCTGCCTGCTGCTGACCCTGTTCTACTTCTTTGCCTGGTATGGCACCGCCTATTTTATCCCGCTCCAGCTGGAGTTGTGGGGGCTGCCGCTGTGGTTCCTGCTCAGCTGCATGGTGATGCCGCTGCTGTTCATTCTGCTCTGCGCCCTGATGGTAAACCGGCTGTTTGTGGAGATCCCCCTCGATACCCACTCCCCTTCCGGCAAGGAGTCATCCCATGAATCTTGAGTTGATGCTGCCGCTCGTCATCTATCTGGTGCTGGTGCTGGGGGTGGGTTTCTGGGCCAGCCGCCATCGCGCGCAAGGCAACTTCGTGCAGGAGTACTTCATCGGCAACCGCAGCATGGGCGGGCTGGTGCTGGCGATGACGCTAGTGGCCACCTACACCTCGGCCTCCTCCTTTATCGGTGGGCCGGGCGCGGCCTACAAGATCGGTCTGGGCTGGGTGTTGCTGGCGATGATCCAGCTGCCCACCGTCTGGCTCACTCTGGGAGTGCTTGGCAAGAAGTTCGCCATCATCGCCCGCCGGGTCAATGCGGTGACCATCAACGACATGCTGTGGGCCCGCTACCAGAGCAAGGCGGTGGTGATCCTCGGCTCCGTTACTATCATCCTCGCCTTTATCGCGACCATGGTGGTGCAGTTTATCGGCGGCGCCCGCCTGCTGGAGACCGCCACCGGGCTCTCCTACCAGCAGGGGTTGATGCTGTTTGCCAGCTGTGTGCTGCTCTACACCATCATCGGCGGCTTCCGCGCCGTGGTGATGACCGATGCGCTGCAGGGGATCATCATGCTGATCGGCACCGGTGCCCTGCTGGCGGGCATTCTGGTCGCCGGTGACGGCTTGCCAAACCTCATCCACCAGCTCAGGGAGATCGATCCCAAGCTGGTGAGCCCGCAAGGGGCCGGCGACATGCTGACCCAGCCCTTTATGCTGAGCTTCTGGATCCTGGTCTGTGTCGGGGTCGTGGGGCTGCCCCACTCGGCGCTGCGCTGCTTCGGTTATCGCGACAGCAAGGCGCTCCATCGCGGCATTTTGATCGGTACTGTGGTCAGCGCCCTGCTGATGTTTGGCATGCATCTGGCGGGTGCGCTGGGCCGCGCCATCCTGCCGGGCATGGACAGCCCGGACAAGATCATGCCCTCCCTGATGATGGAAGTGCTGCCCCCCTGGCTGGCCGGGGTCTTTCTGGCGGCGCCGATGGCGGCCATCATGTCCACCATCGACTCCCAGCTGATCCAGGCTTCCGCCACTCTGGTGAAGGATCTCTACCTCAACTATCTGAGTCCAAAGCAGGAGAAGCTGGAAGTGCGCATTCCGCGCCTCTCCCTGCTCTGCACCCTGATCTTGGGCACCCTGGTACTGCTGGCGGCGCTGCAACCGCCCGAGATGATCATCTGGCTCAACCTGCTCGCCTTTGGCGGTCTGCAGGCGGTGTTCCTCTGGCCGCTGGTGCTCGGTCTCTACTGGTCACGGGCCAACGGCCCGGGCGCGCTGGCCAGCATGGTCAGCGGCATCGTCTGCTATGGGGTACTCAGTCAGTGGGGGATCAAGCTGGCTGGCCTGCACGCCATCGTGCCAAGCCTCACGCTGGCACTGGTGGTCTTTATCACGGTCAGCCTGCTGACGGCACCGCCCTCGCGGGAAGTGCGCGAGCTTTTCGGGCAGAAATAATAAAAATATAAATTAGGGGTTCCAAAACTATCCCCAAATAGGTGTTTTCCGGTTAAACTGTGCGCCAAGTCACAGAACGTAGCCGCTGTATGCCCGTTAAAGCCACTCGACAAGTCGTTACTCAAGCCCTGCAGCGGCTCGGTTATGCCCTGCTGCTGCCCGTCTCCATCCTGCCGATGGCGGCGTTGATCTACCGGCTTGGGCAACCCGACGTGCTCGATTTGGCGGTGCTCTCCCTCACCGGTCAGGCGATCTTCAGCCAGATGCCGCTTATCTATGCGGTGGCGATCGCCTTTGGCCTGAGTCGGCAAGAGCTGGGCGGACAGACGCTGGCGGGTGCGGTCAACTTCCTGCTGCTCAGCACCGCCTTCAATACGCTGGCCCCCAACCTGCACGCCGACATGATCTGCGGCCTGCTGGCGGGGCTCACCACTGCCATCATCTACCCCTGGGTTCACCAACAAACCCTGCCCCGCTGGCTGCAGATCGCCAGGGGGGAGTTTCCCAGCCTGCTGGTGTCGGCCTTGGCTTGTCTGCTGATCGCCATCCCCCTTTCGCTGCTGTGGCCGCCGCTGGAGCGCGGGCTGACCCTGCTCACCTCCGAGCTGCTTACCACGCCGTTTGGCGCCTTCTGCTACGGCACCCTCAACCGGCTGCTGATCCCGCTCGGGCTCCATCAGGTATTGGGCAGCGTCATCGGCCTTGGCGAGAGCAACCTGCAGGCGCTGGCCACCGCCCAACCCCTTCATGAAGGGTATGTGGCCGGTCTTTACCCCATCATCATGTTCGGCCTGCCGGGCGCCTGTTTTGCCATCTGGCTGCACCGCCAGCGGATGCAGCGGCTGCCGCAGGGCGGGCTGCTGCTCACCCTGGCGCTCACCTCGGCACTGGTGGGTATCACAGAGCCTATCGAATTTCTGTTCGCCTTTACCGCCCCCTGGCTGTTTCTCGCCCACGCCCTGCTGACCGGGCTATCGCTCGCTGTCTGTAGCGGGCTGGGGATCAAGGTGGGCAGCTACTTCTCCGCCGGCCTGCTGGATCTGGTGCTGAGCTATCAGGCAGGGGAGCACAGCTTCTGGCTCATTCCGGTCGGTATCCTGTTCTTCGTTGCCTACACCCTGCTGTTCTATCAACTGCTGGAGCGCGCGCCCCTCAGCATGCCGAGCAAGCCCATCGCGGTGGAGCATCCGCGCCTTGCCAGCGTTGCCCCCTCAGACCCGCAGATGCTGGCGATCCAGTACCTCAAGGTGCTGGGCGGGATGGACAATCTGGTGGCGATGAGTGTCTGTATCACCCGCCTCAGCCTGCGGGTACGCGATATTTCACTGGTGGATGAATCCCGCCTGCTGGGCCTGGGCTGCCTCTCCTGGATCCAGCTCAACGACCACCAGCTGGTGCTGGTGCTGGGCCCCAGCGCCAGCCTGATTGAAGGGCAGATCCGCATGCTGGCGGAGCGCCAGTCGGTCCCCCTCGGCCTCAAACCCAATCAGGAGTCGGCCAGCCAGAGCAGCTGGTAACTCAGGCAAACGGCAACCGCTCGGCCACGAAATCCATCAGGGTGCGCAGGGCGGGGGCCAGATGCTCCCGACTCGGATAGATAAGGTAAAACGGGTTGGCCGGAATGGGCTGATCCGGCAACACCTTCTGCAGCCGCCCCGCCGCCAAATCCCCTTCACAGACATGGTGGGGCAACAGGGCAATCCCCCCGTCATGGAGTGCCATCTCCCGCAGCGCCAGCAAGCTGTTGCTGACACAGGCCCCCTGCGGCCGCCAACCTCCCTCTTGCAATGGCCACACCGGCATGGCCGAGTGCACCAGACAGGCATAACGGCCCAGCTCGCTCAACTGTTGTGGCATGCCGTGGGCCGCCAGATAGGCGGGCGCTGCCACCAGATGGCGTGCCACCTGACCGATGCGCCGACAGATAAGGCTGGAGTCTTTCAGCGGCGCCGCCCGCAGCGCCAAATCATAACCTTCCCCCACCAGATCGAGCTGTTCGTCACTCAGGGTCAGTTCCAGCACCACTTCGGGATAGAGGGCACGAAACTCGGCGAGGATCCGGCCAAGCAGCAGGGTGCCGGTCGCCTCGGGGGCGGTGATCCGCACCCGCCCTGCCGGGGCCGAGCGCAGCCGCGCCATCGCCAGATTGGCGCTGCGGGCCAGTACCAGCAGTCCCTGACAGTGCTCCACATAGAGTTCCCCCTGCGGAGTCAGGCTCAACCTGCGAGTGGTGCGCTGCAACAGCCGCACCCCGAGCTGGGATTCGAGCCGCGAGATCTTCTGGCTCACCGATGACTTGGGCATCCCAAGCAGCTCGGCGGCCCGGGTAAAGCTTCCCTGCTCCACCACGGTGGCAAACAGTCCCATCAACTCCAGATCGACATTGTTCATATATTCAAACAGTCTTTACCAATTACCCATCTTAATCTTGATAATCAACCAGACTAGAGTGAGTGGCAATCCCGAACACAGCGATTTGAAAGGAAAAACCATGAAAGCCATTGCCCTGACTCACTATCTGCCAAGCGACCACCCCGACTGCTTTATCGCCGCCAACCTGCCCGATCCGGTTCCGGGCCCGCGGGATCTGCTGGTGCGGGTCACCGCCACCTCCGTCAATCCGGTGGATACCAAGGTGCGCTCCCCCAAGGCCAAAATTGAAAGCTCGCCCCGGGTACTCGGCTGGGATGCGGTGGGGGAAGTGGTCGCCACCGGCAGCGAAGTCACCCTGTTCAAGACGGGCGACCGGGTCTGGTATGCCGGCGACATCAGCCGCCCGGGCAGCAACAGCGCCCTGCAACTGGTGGATGAGCGCATCGCCGCCATCGCCCCCACCAGCTTGAGCGATGTGGAGGCCGCCGCCCTGCCGCTCACCGCTATCACCGCCTGGGAGACCCTGTTCGAGCGCTTTGCCCTCACCCGCGAGAGCCGTGGCAAACTGCTGATCATCGGCGGCGCCGGTGGCGTGGGTTCCATCGCCATCCAGCTGGCCCGCCAGCTCACCGACATGGAGGTGATTGCTACCGCCTCCCGCCCCGAGAGCCGCGAATGGTGCCTCGAAATGGGCGCCCATCAGGTCGTGAACCACCATAAGTTGCAGGAGGAGCTGACCGCCCTTGGCATCACTCAGGTCGATGCCATCTTCTGCACCAATGCCACCGCCGAGCACTGGGCCACCATGGCCGGGCTGATCCGCCCGTTCGGCCATATCTGCACCATCGCCGAATCGAGCGAGCCGTGGGATCTCTCCCTGCTCAAGAGCAAGAGCGTCACCTTCAGCCAGGAGTTCATGTTCACCCGCTCCCTGTTCCAGACGCCGGACATGATCGAGCAGCACCGCCTGCTCGGCCGGGTGGCGGCACTGGTCGATGAAGGGGTATTGCAGACCACCCTGACCAGAACCATCCCCTCACTGACCCCGGTCACGCTGGCTCAGGCCCATGCCGAGGTGGAAGCAGGCCGCATGGTAGGCAAGCTGGTGATCGACATGAGCGGCTTTGCCAACTAAGCCCTCCAACGCACCATGATGGGATAAGTTCACCAAGGAGATGCCCCAAACGGGCACAATCAGCGGCACTCATGACTGCCTGTGGCAGACCAACGTCCGACAATCAGCCAAAAAAGAGGCCATTTCGCGAGAAATGGCCTGAATACCTGAACATTGGGGTAACAATCACACACATATCCTTATGCAGGACATATTAGTCTTTGCATCTGGCGTGCCAACAGCAGCATGAATGCGCCAAAACGGCGTCAGCCCATCCTTGAGCAAGGTTTCGACCTTGCTCTTTTTTTGTCTGGCAGACTGTTTACCAAGCAAAGAAGTGCAGATAAAAAAATGCCACCCGAGGGTGGCAGTGAAAGATGACGGAACTTGAGCAAAGCGTTCAGCGAAAACCGGTCGTCTTCGCCTGCATAGAGCAATACAGGAACCGTGCCAATCCGGCAAAAGCCCCCGTATCCCTCCACGTCATGGGCAAACCACGACAGCACTGCCCCATGATGGTAGAATCTCGCGGTTTCACATTTATGAAGAGTCGACGCCATGCCCTGGATACAAATTCGAATCAACGCCACTGCCAAGACCGCAGACAAGGTGAGCAACATGCTGCTGGGGCGTGGAGCCCAGGCGGTGACCTTTATGGATGCCAAGGATGTGCCCGTCTATGAACCCATGCCCGGTGAAACCCCGCTCTGGGGTGAGACCGAAGTGATGGGGCTGTTCGATGCCGAAACCGATCCGGCCCCCACTATCGCCTTCTTCCAGCAGATCTTCGGCGAAAATGTCGGCTACAAGGTCGAGCAACTGGAGGACAAGGATTGGGTGCGCGAGTGGATGGATCACTTCCACCCCATGCAGTTTGGCGAGCGCCTCTGGATCTGCCCGAGCTGGCGCGATGTGCCGAACCCCGATGCGGTCAACGTCATGCTGGATCCGGGTCTAGCCTTCGGTACCGGTACCCACCCCACCACCGCGCTTTGCCTGCAGTGGCTGGACGGCCTGGATCTGACCGGTAAAACCGTGGTCGATTTTGGCTGTGGCTCCGGCATTCTCGGCATCGCCGCCCTGAAACTGGGTGCCGCCCGCGTTATCGGCATCGACATCGACCCGCAAGCCATTCAGGCCAGCCGTGACAACGCCGCGCGCAACGGCGTTGCCGACCAGATTGAGCTCTATCTGCCAGCCGACCAGCCGCAAGATGTCGAAGCGGACGTAGTGGTCGCCAACATCCTGGCCGGCCCGCTGCGCGAACTGGCTCCACTTATCGCCGGCCACGGCAAGCCGGGCAGCCTGATGGCCCTCTCCGGCGTGTTGGAGAGCCAGGCTCCGGAGCTGGAAACCATCTACGGCCAGTGGTTCGAGATGGACCCGACCGCCGTCAAGGAGGAGTGGTGCCGCCTCTCCGGCCGCAAGCACGGCTAAGCGCGGGCAACATAGACGCCAACCTCATGCCATCAGGGCTCCCATTCGGGGGCCCTGATTGTTTTGGCCTGTCAGGCTCTTCCCGGTCCGTGGACATGGGCTTGATCGCCCTCCCTTCTGATTGTGCTCGTTTGAAAACAACAGACACCTTTTATTCCGGTAAGATAGCGGTCCGAGCCAACGCAACCGAGAAGGATTTCTTATGCGGATTGCCATTCTGGATGACTATCAGGATCAGGTGCGCCACCTCCCCTGCTTTGCCCTGCTGGCGGGTCATGACGTCACCATCCTCAACCAGAGCGAACCCGATACAACACGCCTTGCCGCCCTGCTGGAAGGAATGGAAGCACTGGTGCTGATCCGCGAGCGTACCCGCATCGACGAACAGCTGCTGATACAGCTTCCCACCCTTAAACTCATCAGCCAGACCGGCAAAGTCAGCCAGCATATCGACCCGGCACTATGCCAGCAGTACGGCGTTGCCGTGGCAGAAGGGATCGGCAGCCCTATTGCTCCCGCCGAGCTCTGCTGGGCGCTCATCATGGCAGCCTCCCGCCATATACCTGCTTACAGCCAGGCGTTAAGCCAAGGCCAATGGCAGCAATCTGGTGACCTCGGTTTGGGACACACGCTGCATGGGCTGACGCTCGGCATCTGGGGCTACGGCAAGATAGGCCAGCGGATCGCCCGCTATGGCAAGGCATTTGGCATGTCGGTACTGATATGGGGCAGTGAGGCTTCGCGCAGGCAGGCCGAGCTGGATGGCTATGCCTGCGCCTCCAGCAAGGAGGCTCTCTTCAGTCAAGCCGATATCCTCACGCTGCATCTGCGCCTGAGCGAAGCAACCCGCGGCGCTGTTACCCGCGCAGATCTGGCCCGCATGAAAGTTGACTCTCTGCTGGTCAATACCAGCCGTGCCGAACTTATCGAGCCGGGCGCCCTCTATGCAGAGCTCAGTAACCATCCTGGGAAACGGGCCGCGCTCGATGTATTTGACATCGAGCCGGCGACACAGGAAAGCGAGCCCCTGCTGCGTCTGCCCAACGTATTGGCGACGCCTCATCTCGGCTATGTGGAGCAAAACAGCTACGAACTCTACTTTCGCGTGGCGTTCGAGAATGTGCTGGCCTTTGCCGAAGGCAGACCTGCCAACCTGGTTCTGCCCATATCGGGTGGATGATCACGTTACTTCTGCCGTATTGGCGCCAATATCCAAATCCCTGGCAGATAAAGGAAAGCAACCTTCATGATCGAATACCAGAAGATGATTAGCAGCCAACAGTACAACTGCATGGCACCCGAGCTGGCCCAGTTGCGCCGGGAGGCGGCACGGCGCTATCGCCGTTTCAATCAGGCGGAAGAGGAAGCAGAACAGCGGGCACTACTGGCGGAGCTGATTGGCGAACTGGCAGAGAATGCCTTTATCTGCCCGCCCCTCTACTGCACCTATGGCCGCCACATCCACCTGGGCAAGGACTCCTACATCAATATGGGAGCGACCCTGCTGGACAATGCCCCCATCCGCATCGGAGCCAACGTGATGATTGGGCCAAACGTGCAGATCTATACCGCAACCCACGCACTGGAGGCCGACGAACGGATTCAGGGAACAGAGACGGCGCTGCCGGTCACCATTGAAGACAAAGTCTGGATTGGGGGCGGCGCCATCTTGCTGCCCGGTGTAACCATAGGGCGGGAGGCGATCGTCGGCGCGGGTGCCGTAGTCACCAAAGATGTACCGGCCGGAGCTCGGGTAGTCGGCAATCCGGCCCGGATCCTGCCAGCCAAAAACAGGGCATAAGGCAGCAACCGGGTTGTATGCCGATATCGCCATCAGCTCACAACAGCCCCGACACCCCATAAAAAAATAAAGCCCAATGTCACGAAGACGTTGGGCTGTTTAAAAAGGTGCTACGGAATTGCGACTCTCATCGCAGAAAAATTAGAAGGAGTGCCCTTCTAAACTGGCAGGGAGATATTAGCGAATGCGCAAACGTTTTACATAGTGAAATACAACAGGATTGCGAGTTACATCGCACTATTTAAATAATTACCTGCTATGGCGCGCGAAGCCTCTTTGAGCCATTTATTTTCTCCAATTTCTCTGGTTACTATTCACGGTTAAACAGAAAAGCCCCGATTTCTCGAGGCTTTGCTTCTCTCAACCGCAACGTGGCCGAAAAGTCAGAAACGGCGGACAAACTCATCGAGCGGCAGCTCACGCAGTTTGCGTGCTTCCAGCATGGGAGTACCTAGATAGAGGAAACCCACCAGCTGATCCTCTGCCGCCAGTCCCAATCCCTTGTTGATCTGCTCGTCGAAGATAAACCAGCCCGAGCGCCAGATGCCGTTGAAGCCCTGCGCCTGCGCCGCCATCTGCATCGCCATCAGGGCACACCCGGCTGAGAGTTCCTGCTCCAGTTTCGGCACCTTGGGGTGATCCTGATAACGGGTTGCCACGGCGACGACCAAGGGCGCCCGCAGCGGCGCTTCGCTGCACTTCTTGATGCTCTCTTCATCTTCGCCACGGGCACGGGCCGCCTCGGCCAGCAGTTTGCCCAGCCGCTCGCGCCCCTCCCCTTCGAACAGAATGAACTGCCAGGGGGTCAGGGTGCCGTGATCCGGCGCACGCAGGCCCGCCTTGAGGATATTGTCGAGCACCTCACCGCTCGGGGCGGGATCGGCGAGACGGCCACAGGAGTGGCGATTGAGCAACAGGGTGAGGGCATCCATGGGCAATTCCTTCTCTGGGGCAATGATGGCGCTACCTTAGCACAGCACCGAATGAAGAAAACCCCTGAGGCTCAGGGGTTTATCGCACTATAAAGGGCACGAGGGCACTGTTGGCTAGATGATCGCAGCCAGCTCGGCCCCTTGCCGGATGGCGCGCTTGGCATCCAGCTCGGCAGCCACGTCGGCTCCGCCGATGATATGCACCGGCTTGCCTGCAGCCTGCAACCCGGCCTGCAGTTCTTTAAGGGGCTCCTGCCCGGCGCAGACTATCACCTGATCCACCGGCAGACACTGCTTGCTCTCGCCCACCTGAATGTGCAAGCCCTCGTCATCGATCCCCAGATATTGCACCCCGGAGAGCATCTGCACCTTGCGGTTCTTGAGCACGGTACGGTGGATCCAGCCGGTGGTCTTGCCAAGGCCGTCACCCACCTTGCTCTCCTTGCGCTGGAGCAGCCAGACCTGGCGCTCGGGGGCGTCGATTTCAGGAGCCGTGAGGCCACCGCGCTCGCCAAGCTGTTTGTCGATGCCCCACTCCTTGAGCCAGTGATCACGGTGCCCATCAGCATCCATCTCCACCTTCTTCTCTACCCTTTTCTCCACAAGGAATTCAGCCACATCGAAACCGATGCCGCCGGCACCGATCACCGCCACCTTCTGGCCGACCGGCTTGTGATCCCGCAATACATCGAGGTAGTTCAATACCTTGGGATGCTCGATCCCCGGGATATTGGGGGTGCGCGGACGGATACCGGTGGCGAGGATCACCTCGTCAAAACCGCCGCTGAGCAGGCTCTCGGCACTCTGGCGCTGACCAAGGTAAAGCTCGACGCCGCACTTCTCCAGCCGTTTGGCGAAATAGCGCAGGGTTTCGTGAAACTCCTCCTTGCCCGGGATCTGCTTGGCGAAGTTGAACTGGCCGCCGATTTCGCTGGCTTGATCGAACAGGCTCACCTGATGACCGCGCTCGGCAGCGTAACAGGCAAACGCCAGGCCAGCCGGGCCCGCCCCCACCACCGCCAGCTTCTTGGGCTGGGGCACGCGGCCAAACGTCAATTCGGTCTCGAAACAGGCTCGAGGATTGACCAGACAGGAGGCGCGCTTCTGCTTGAACACATGGTCAAGGCAGGCCTGGTTGCAGGCGATGCAGGTGTTGATCTCGTCCGCCCGGTTCTCGGCCGCCTTGATGACAAATTCGGGATCCGCCAGGAAAGGGCGCGCCATGGAGACCATATCCGCCTCGCCCCCCGCCAGAATCCGCTCTGCCACCTCCGGGGTGTTAATCCGGTTGGTAGTGATAAGCGGCACCTTGAGATGCTTTTTCAGCTCGGCGGTCACCCAGCTGAAGGCACCGCGTGGCACGCTGGTGGCGATGGTGGGAATACGCGCTTCGTGCCAACCGATACCGGTGTTGATGAGGGTCACCCCCACCGCTTCCAGCGCTTTGCCCAGGGCAATCACCTCTTCCAGGGTCGAGCCCTGCTCCACCAGATCCAGCATGGAGAGGCGGAAGATAATGATGAAGTCGGTGCCGACCCGCTCGCGGATGGCGCGGACAATCTCCACCGGGAAGCGCATCCGCTTTTCGCTGCTACCACCCCAGCCGTCCGTGCGTTTGTTGGTGCGCTCGCAGATGAACTGGTTGATGAGATAGCCTTCCGAGCCCATCACCTCGACGCCGTCATAACCGGCCGCCTTGGCCAGCGCAGCTGTAGCCGCGAAGTCGCGAATGGTGCCGCGGATCTGCCGCTCGCTCATGGCGCGCGGTTTGAACGGGGAGATGGGGGCCTTGAGGGCGCTCGGGGCCAGACTGAAGGGATGATAGGCGTAACGACCGGCATGGAGGATCTGCAGCGCTATCTTGCCCCCCTCCTGATGCACGGCGCTGGTCACCTTCTTGTGCTTGCTCACCTGCCAGGGAAAGCTCAGCTGAGAGCCGTGAGGTACTAGCCGCCCGCGCAGGTTGGGGGCGATGCCGCCGGTGACGATAAGGCCAACACCACCACGGGCGCGCTCGGCATAAAAGGCGGCCAGCTTGTCAAAACCGCCCTTCTCCTCTTCGAGGCCGGTATGCATAGAGCCCATCAACACACGGTTGCGCAGCTGGGTAAAACCAAGGTCGAGCGGGGTCAGCAGGGTCGGATAGCGGCTCACGATGCCTCCAGTTAATTTTTTGTTATCAAACTGAGGCTAGAGTAAAGAATCGAAAATTCTTTTTCAAACAAATGTTTGGACAATTTTTCAGCGAACAGCCGTGCCCTGAACGAAGATAGGCGGGATCCGCCAGTAGGAAATGGCAATTTCGCCCGCAACTGGTTAATAATGGCTCTTCTCTACCCATTAACAGGGCGATAACGCGACTATGTCTATTTTCAAAGGTCTGGGTTGGTTGTTCCGCAGCCTGTGGCGCCTGCTCAATTTCACCCGGCTGATGCTGGTCAATCTGCTGTTTCTCATCGTAGTGCTGGTCATCGTCTTCAGCGTCAGCCAGAAAGAGGCTCCCAAGGCGCCCATCGAAGGGGCGCTGACCCTCAATCTCAACGGCGTGCTGGTGGAGCAACGCTCCCAGACAGATCCCACCGTACAACTGCTGCGCCAGATGGACAGCAGCGACGAGCAGCCGAGCGAGATCGTCCTCTCCGACCTGCTGTGGGCCATCAAGAGTGCCAAGGATGACGAGCGCATCAAGGCGCTGGTGATCAAGCCACAAGGGCTGCAGGGAGCCAACTTCACCAAACTGCAGGAGGTGGCGAGCGCCATCGACTCCTTCCGGGAGAGCGGCAAACCGGTGATCGCCATGGCCGACTTCTACACTCAGGGGCAATACCTGCTGGCGGCCCACGCCGATCACGTGCTGCTCAACCAGAGCGGCGCCGTGGTGATCGAGGGGCTTGGGGTCTACCAGACCTACTTCAAGTCGGCGCTGGAGAAGCTCAATATCACCCCGCACGTGTTCAAGGTCGGTACCTACAAATCCTTCGTCGAACCCTATACCCGCGACGAGATGTCCCCCGAGAGCAAAGAGGCGAACCAGCGCTGGCTGGATCAGCTGTGGCAATCCTATGTGGCCGATGTCGCCGAGCAGCGGGAGATCGAACCCGATGCGGTCGCGCCGGGCAAGGATCGCTTCCTCGAGCTGCTGCGCAAGGCCGGTGGCAATGCCGCCAACTACGCCCTCGATAACGGGCTGGTGGATCAGCTGGCCACCCGCGACGAGATGACCCAGGCGGTCATTAAAGAGGTGGGTGAAGCAGACGACCACGGCTGGAAAGGGGTCGGCCTGAAAGAGTATCTGGCTGCCATTCCGGAACAATATCCCCAGAGCGGCAAGGATGAGGTGGGTCTGGTGGTCGCCAGCGGCGCCATCATGGATGGCGTCCAGCCTGCCGGTACCATCGGCGGCGACAGCCTCTCCGACCTGCTGGCCGATGCCCGCCGCGATGACAAGGTCAAAGCCGTGGTCCTGCGGGTCGACAGCCCGGGCGGCAGCGCCTTCGCCGCCGAGCAGATCCGCGCCGAGCTGCTGGCCCTGAAACAGGCAGGCAAACCGGTAGTGGTCTCCATGGGCAGCTATGCCGCCTCCGGTGGCTACTGGATCTCCGCCGATGCGGACAAGATCTTCGCCTCCCCCACCACCCTCACCGGCTCCATCGGGGTATTCGGCATGTTCGCCACCATCGACAAGGCGTTGGCCCAGTTCGGGGTGCATACCGACGGGGTCGGCACCACAGATTACGTTGGCGTCGGCCCGACCCGCGCCCTGCCGGATCACGTCGGTCAGGCAATCCAGCTGAGCGTAGAGGATACCTACCAGCGCTTCATCGGTCTGGTCAGCAAGGGCCGTGGTCTGAGCCCGGAAGAGGCCGAAAAAGCGGCCGAAGGCCGGGTCTGGACCGGCGAAGATGCCAAGGCCTTGGGGCTGGTGGACGAGTTCGGCAATCTGGATGACGCCATCAAGGCCGCCGCCGAACTGGCCAACCTCAAAGAGTGGCAGGTGACCCCCATCGAGCAGGAGGAGTCCACCAAGGACAAGTTCCTGCGCCAGCTGTTTGACAGCAGCGCCCAAGTGCTGGCCCCTCAGTTGCAGAGCTGGCTGCCGGCAGGATTTGGCAAGGCATTGGTGGAAGTGAACCGCAGTCTCGACCCGCTCACCCGCTTCAACGATCCGCAAGGCACCTACGCCTTCTGCCCGGTCTGCGTGCAGTAAGCAAACGGCGAATGCCCCATAAAAAAACGGCGACCAGATGGTCGCCGTTTTCTTTATTCAGCCAGTGCGCGCGGCACCGCCAACTTGCTCAATCAGGGATTGAGGCGGGTCGGCATACCGGTACGCTGTTCCAGCACCTGCTTGACCACGTTGGAGTCAGACTCGGCGTGAGCGATGAAGCGGGTGATAGCCGGTGTCATCGGGAGCGGCACGGAGGCGGTGGAGTTGAACTCCTCCTCGGTGCGCGACAGCGGCTCGTGTACTTCCATGTAGCGACCGCCATCCGGCTCAACCGTGGTCTTGACCGGCTGGTTGACGAACTGGACGCGGGTGCCGACCGGCACGTTGTCGAACAGATACTTGATGTCGTCAGCGCGCAGACGCACGCAGCCGCTGCTCACCCGCAGACCGATACCGAAGGTGGCATTGGTGCCGTGGATGGCATAGAGGTTGCCGATGTAGAGGGCGTGCAGACCCATGGGGTTATCCGGACCGGCTGGCCATACTGCCGGCAGAGTCTTGCCCTGGGCGGCATAGCGGCGACGGATGTTCTCGGTCGGAGTCCAGGTCGGGTTGGCGCGTTTGCGCTCTACCTTGGTGATCCAGTTCTCCGGGGTGTTTACCCCCAGCTGACCGATGCCGATGGGCAGTACTTCCACCACATTCTTCCCTTTCGGGTAGTAGTAGAGACGCATCTCGGCAACGTTGATGACGATCCCTTCGCGGGGCGCGTTGGGCAGGATCAGCTGGTGGGGGATGATCAGGCTGCTACCCGCTTTCGGCAGATAGGGATCAACGCCCGGGTTGGCTTCCATGATGTTGGTCAGACCCAGCTGGAAGTCAGCAGCGATCTGCTCCAGCGGACGGTTGTCCGCAGGCACCACGTATTCCTGATTTTCACCGATCAGGCGGCTGTTGGCCGCAGGCAGACGGTACTCGACGGCGGCAGCCTGCTGGCTGACCAGCGCAAATGTGCATAAAAGGGCCGAAGCGGCAGTGCGAAGGGGATTCATAAAATTCCTGTGTGGTTTCCTATACCAAATGGGCCGGGGGCCGTCTCATCCTCGGTCTGCCGGTGGCGGGTTAACCTGCCCCACGACGCCAATAACCGAGCGCGCATTCTTTCCTGAGTCGGCCAAAATTTCAACTTCCATATGTTGCTTTTCTTGTTAAAAGTAGCCGTTTTCGATGTGACGCTTATCAACAGGGCAAAAGCCACACTAGCAAGTCGCAGCTGAGTGAAAGATGAATGGCACTGCCCGCCTGTCAGCAAGCCACACGATCCCCCGTCAACCACAGCGCTGCACCACCTTGCTTCACGGTTGCAGCAGTGGTTAAAACGTTTGTCGCATCTGGGGAGATAGACCAATGTCGACGGAGGCTCTTTATTGGGATGAAGAGGGATAAAACCGTGCGTCGGCCACCCGCCGGTGCTGGCAGCCACCATAAAAAAACCGCTCCGAAGAGCGGTTAATGGAGCCACCAGGCAACCATAAAAGGGACTACAGGTAGTTGTCATTGGAATTACTGGACGGCTGCCTCTCCGGTGCCATTCTGCTCTTTGAGGAAGCTGATCCACGGAGATGCCCGACCGCTGACGTTGCCATTCTGAGCCGCCTGGGTGAAGGCGTTGAGGGCCTCCTTCGGCTTTTGTTGCTCAAAATAGGCGACACCGGTCAGGAACTTGAGATCCGCACGCTGTTCACCATTGGCATTGGCTGCCGGTTTGGCGGCCAGCGCCACCAGATCCTGATAGCGTTTGCTCTGGATCATCATGCGCGCCATCTTCAGCTGCAGATCGGCACTCGGGGCCAGCTGGTAGGATTTGGCCAGGGTGTCGATGGCCGGATCCAGCTCCTTGGCCTGATGCCAGTAGTTGGCCAGAGTCTTGTAGTTGCTGGCGCTCTGCTCAATCACCCCATCCTTCATCCCCTTCTCCATCACACGTGCGGCGCGATGGGGAATGCCGGTGAAGGCGAGGTAGTTGGCGAGGCGCTGCAGCTCAGCTGCCTCGGTCAGCATGCCGAGGTTGTAAGCCGACTCCAGCGCAGCCAGCGCCTTGGCATCGTTGCCTGCCTGCATATGCATGGCCGACAGCTGGGTCCAGTACTTCTTCTTCTCCGGGAACATGTTGACCAGAGAGGTCAGCACCTCGGTCGCCGGTTTGTACTGTTTCAGCTCGTAATGAGCCCCCATCTTCAGCAGATACCAGGACTCCGGCGCTTTACCTGCCGACAGCTTGATCGCCTGATCCACCGCCGGGATCGCGTCACGGTACTGCTTGAGCTGCACGTGGGCGTTGGCCAGCGTGATATAGGCATGGGAGTTGGGCTTGTCATCCTTGCCCTGGTTGGCAAACCACTCCTTCATGGTCTTGATCGACCCCTGATAATTACCCTCCGCCATATAGAGCTGGGCCAGGTTGTAGCGCACCTGCTGGGCCACCGGTGGCGGCAGGCCGCCTGTCGCGATGGCATCGGCAAAGTACTTCGTTGCCTGACCGTATTTCTCCTGCTGAGCAGCTACGAAACCGAGAGTCTGCAATATGACCCCCTTGTCGTAGACCCGCTCGCCTGCACCGGAGAGGGCATCTTGCAACTTGGCATTGGCCTCGCCGTATTTCTTCTCGGTGATCAGCTCCTGCGCCTTGTTGACCGCCCGATAGGCCCGATCCGACAGGGCCGGCTGCTCGGCGGCCCAACTGGCGGTGCTGAGCAGCACCGCCATGGCGACCGGGGCGAGGATCATCTTGTGTAACTTGTTCATCGCCACCTTCCTTAGTTGACCGCAAACTCGATCTCTTGCTGCATACGGCTCGCCTGCGGCTTGCCATCCACCATGGCCGGTTTGAACGTCCACTTGGCGATGGTTTTGCGCGCCTCTTTACCGAGGTCATAGCTGCGCGGCTCTTCCTTGACGATCCGCACGTTGCTGACGGTGCCGCGCTCGGTGACGGTGAACTCCACCAGCACCTTGCCGGAGGCCAGCCCCGCCAGTGCCGCCTTGCGGGGCATCATGGGCTCGAAGGTTGCCAGCGGAATGGCACCATTGTTGCCACCGACTCCGCCACCACCGCCGCCGGTGCTGTAAGCACCCAGCGCGTTGCCACCACCGATGTTGACCGGGATGTCGAGCTTGGGCATGTCCATCGGCGCGCTCTCCATCTTCGGCCGATCCGTGCTGGCCACCTCCATCTCGGGAGGCGGTGGCGGACGCTTGGGCGGCGGCGGTTTGGGCAGCTCCCGCTGTTTCTCTTGCAGGGTCTCCTGGGGCTTGAGGCGGATGAAATCGGTCATGGTGACGTCATCCTTCTCCACCAGCTCCCGGTGATCCGGTGTGATCAGCTTGTTCATTCCCAGAAACAGAAAGAACACCACCACACAGGAGACCGCCAACGATATCAGGTATCTCATAGGTCTCTCTCCGGCATCAGCTGCTCTTGTCTGCCGCGATGGAGATGTTCTGGACACCGGCCATGCGGATCTGATCCATGACCTGCACCACCAGACCGGAACGGGATTCGTTATCGGCCTGGATCACCACGGCGCTCTCCGGGTTTTCGGCCCGCAGCCGCTCGATGTTGGCGCGTACCGCCCCCACCTCGACCACCCGCTTGTCGACCCAGACCTGACCGTTTTCGCGCACCGCGACCATGATATTGCCCTTCTTCACCGTCTCGGCCGTGCTGGCACTGGGACGGTTGATCTCGACACCGGACTCCTTGACGAAGGAGGTGGTGACGATGAAGAAGATCAGCATGATGAACACTATGTCCAGCATGGGGGTCAAATCGATAGCCGCCTCGTCAGCACCGCTGTCGCTGTAACGTTTTCTCATAGCAGAAACTCCTTGCTTGTTCTGTGCCCCCGGCAGGCCATGCCTCGCCGGGGGTATGCATCCTGCATCAACCGTGTTTCAGGTTGTCTTCCAGCTTTTGCACCGCCAGTTTGGCCTTGTGATCGAGCTGGTTGACAAAAAACAGGCCGGAAAGGGCGGCAATCATGCCCGCCATGGTCGGTACCGTTGCCTTGGAGATCCCCGATGCCATCGCCCGCGGCGAACCGGTGCCGGTGATGGCCAGGGTGTCAAACACCTGCACCATCCCCACCACGGTGCCGAGCAACCCCATCAACGGGCAGAGAGCGATCAACACCTTGATGACCGGCATCCCCTTGTCCACCGCCATGGCGACCCGTGAGACCAGCTCGCGCCGGATCTGCTTGGCAGACCAGGAGAGATGATCGGTGCGAGCCAGCCAGGTGGCCTTGGTCTGCTTCACCTGCTTGGGGTAAACCGCCATGAAGTAGAACCAGCGCTCCAGCAACAGGGCCCACATCATCAGGGTCAGGAAGAACAGGGCGACCAGTACATCGCCCCCCAATCCCAAAAACCGGCGGACCGACTCGACTTCTTCAATCAACCAGAACCACATGGGTGACTCCTTACGCTGCGGCTTTGGAGGCGTGCAGACGTTCCTGATAACGGGCAACGAAACCGGCGCTCTGCTCTTCCAGCACCTGGATCAGACGACGGCTCTGGGTCTGCACAATGGTGTAGAGGAACAGCATGGGCACCGCGACGACCAGACCCTGCATGGTGGTCACCAGCGCCTCGGAGATACCGCCCGCCATCAGCTTGGGATCGCCGGTACCGAACAATGTGATGGCCTGGAAGGTGGCAATCATCCCCACTACGGTGCCGAGCAGGCCCAGCAGCGGCGCGACGGAGGCGATCAGCTTGATGAGGCTGATGCCCTTCTCGAACTTGGGCACGTTGCGCAGGATGATCTCGTCGAGCTTGGACTCCAGATCCTCGATGTTGTCACCGCGATGGTTCTGGTAGGCCCCCAGCATGTCACCAATGGGGTTGCCCTTGATGATCTGATCGGATTTCAGCTGCTTGCGCATGGACGAGCCGATCAGCGACAGGCGAATACCGCAGAAGATGGCCAACAGGGTACCGATGACCCCCAATGCCAGGATCACATAACCCACGGAACCACCCTGATCGATACGCTCCTTGAGGGTCGGTGACTGCACCAACAGGGAGAGGATCACGCCGCGAGACGGGTCGATGAAGATGGGTTTGACCCCGTCACCACCCTGTTCAAACTCGGCGATGGGAGCCAGCACGCTCTTCTCCGGTTGACGGGAGAGCTGCTCGAACTTGCCGGTCTCCGGCACGAAGGTGAGATACTTGCCTTCGGAGACAGTGTTGAACTCGCCGATCTGGGTGACGGTCTTCTCGGCCTGGTTGCCTTCGCCGTAGACCACGGTCGCCGGGATCTGGCTCACCTTGCCACCATCCACCATGCGGCTGAGGGTGGTGGTCCAGAACGCTTCCAGGTCGTCGCTGGAGGGGAGCTCTTTACTCTCGGCCAGACGGGTCAACAGGGCGGATTGCTCCGGATGCTCGACCCGACGAGCGGAGGCGTTGAAGATCCCCTTGAACTCACCGGCGAACTGACGCAGTACACCAAACATCTCGCCCATGTTGCCGGAACGCTGGCGCAGGGTTTCGGTCAGCTCGGTCAGCTGCTTGTCGTTGGCATCGAAGGTCGCCTTGAGCTGCTCGCCCTTGGCGGTTTCGGCTGCCAGCTCGGCCTTGGCCTTGGCCAGCAGCGCCCCCTGCTCGTTCTTGTCAGCCAGGAAGCGGGCTTCCCGCTCCTTGTTGAGTTGGGATTCGCTCAGGCTGGAGGCCTTGACCTGGTTCAGCAGCGCATTGAGATCCACCGGTTTTTCGGCGGCGGTCACCGGCAGGGTGACCAGGGTTGCTCCCGCAATCAGGGAGGCAATCGCAAGTTTGATTCCTTTCATGATGCTTTCTCCGCAGTTTGAACCGGCAGCTTGATCAGCGCGGGAGGCGCCTGCTTCTTGGCGATGCGAAGGCCCTGTTCAACCGCACTGCGATACTCCTGGGGCAACTCTTCCCACTGGCGAGTCTTCTTGTTCCACATCCCGGTCTCATTGCCATCCGGGGATTGATAAAGCAGCGCAATGCGGCCAACCCGCAGGAATTCGTAAGTCTTCTCGCTGCCATCCTTGTCCAGGCTCGCCTTGTAGGCCTCGATGGTGCGGCTGAAGCCCTCCTCGATCTGGTATGCCTCCAGGATCTTGCGGTACTTCTCGGAGATGGTGACATCGGCCCGGTTCATCAGGTCGGTCAGGGCCGCCACGCGGTCCTCCCGCTCGACCTTCTGGAACGGCAGATCCAGCGCCACAAACTGCTCGAGGGAGTCGATCATCTTGAGCATCAGGGGCACCACTTCGGTGCTGGTCTGATCAATCTGGGCGATCTGCTTTTGCATCGACGCCAGCTCGGCACTCTGGGACTCGACCATCTTGCTCACCTGCTCGTTGTAGGTGCGCAGACTGTCGACCTGACGCAGGGCGGCCTTGTACTGGGCCAATGCGGATTCGGCAGATTCGGCATAGCTGTCGATCTTCTGCTGGGAAACTTTGGATGCGTTGTCGGTGGCGGCTTGAGCGTCCACGGCCTGACCGGCAGTGGCGGCACTCAGATTGAAGCTGGTCAACAAGGCGGCCGAAACCAGGCTGCCAAGGAGCGCTTTCTTCATTGTAATGGTCCTTGTCTTCATAGGATTACCCTATCTCCGTAACTTCCTTGGACGTTGGGCACAGCCGGCCCGACCGGGCCGGCTGAGGTTGTATATCAACGGGGTTGATTAGAACTTCTGGGTGTAGTCGATGTAGTAGACGCGACCGTCGATGCCGTAGAGGTATTCATCGTAAGTGAAACCATCGTTGGACAGGGAAGGCCCGCGGTTGAACATGTTCTTCACGCCGGTCTGGATCTTGGCATTCCAGCTGGTATCGACCGCGACGTTCAGGTTCCAGATGGTGTTGGAAGCAATATGGCCCTCTTCCTTGTCATCCACATAGTCCTGGCTCTGGGAGTCGATATAGTTGGTGCTCAGGTAGGTATCCAGATTCCACAGCTGCGGGAAGTTGGCACCGATCCCGGAGTTGAAGCGGAAGTCGGGTTTGCCATTCCAGCCCTTCTTGTCGACCATTGGGCCACCAGCAAACAGACCTTCCTCATATTTCAGGATGTAGCTGCTGCCAAAGTCGTAACGCAGGGTGAAGGAGTTGAAGTCGTACTTGTAATCCGCCTTGAAGTCGATACCACTGGTCTTGAGCTGCCCCAGGTTGACCATGCCGGCATAGACCTTCTCTACATCGCCGTTGGCATCACGGATGACGTTCGGGTTGCTGCCGGTATTGAGCTCCTGATAGAACTGGGTCTGGGTGGTAGCCAGCTGGATCACGTCATCAATCTTGATGTAGTAGTAATCGAGCGACAGGTTCAGGTTGTCCAGCGGGTTGTAAGCAGCACCGATGGTAAAGGTGTCAGCCGTCTCTTCCTTCAGGTTCTTGTTGGATTGACGTGTTGTCTCGTACTGCGCTTCGGAACAGTTGGCAATGCCATTGGCCTGGCAGTAGACATAGTCCTTGGCAAAGTCCGCTGACTGGGCATCCGCCGCATAGAGATCGTTCAGACCCGGCGCGCGGAAAGACTGGGACCAGGAGGTACGGAACATCAGCTGGTCGAGCGGTTGATAACGCAGACTCGCTTTGGGCGAGAAGGCGCTGCCAAAATCGCTGTACTTGTCATAACGACCCGCCAGGTTCAGCTCGATCTGCTCGGTGATAGGGATCAGACTCTCGATATAGGTGGCAAACACATCGCGCACACCACCACCGGAGTTACCGGATGAACCCAGTACGTTACCCGCTTCGGACTGGCTGTCATAGGTATCGGAGTAAACCCAATCGTTATACTCGGCCCCAAGATACCAGCTGACCGGGCCAGCGGGCAGTTCGCCCATCTCCCAACCCACGCCACCGTACCACTGGAAGAAGTCCATCTTGGAGTTGCGGCTGGTGGTATAGGAGAGATCCTTGGTCGCCGCATCAGAGAAGCTGCCATTAACAAACTTGCCGGTATTGACCTGAGTTTCCACAGCGGGTGCCAAGACATAACCATTGCCGGTGCTCTGGTTATCTGTTTTGGAATACATGTAACCGGCATTCCATTCCAGGTCGCCTACAGCCTCGGTCGGCACCACCCCTTCAAAACCCAGGTTCAGGGTACCGGTCAAGTCAGTCACATCGTTGTCACGGGGACCGACGTTGTTAAAACGGTAGTAAACGGTCGCAGCCTTGGCGGTGCTAAAGTTGTTGGCAGACAGCACTGCTGCGCTTTCAGGGGTGGAACCATCCACGGTAAAGGCACCGGCAGCTGGCGCGAAGCGGCCAAAACTGGTGACGCGGGAACCAATCATCTGTGGCACGAAATCCACATTGTCGTTGATATGGTAGCGCCCGTTGAGATAGACGGTATCGCGGGTACGAGAGGCAGTCTTGGCAGCGACCTGGGCAAAGTCGAAGCGGCAAGCCGTGCCCTTGGTGACGAAACCGGTGCCGGTACCTTCACAGTCAACTCCCTTCAGGGTACGGGTAACCGTCTTGCCGGTAGTGGCATCCACTCCCTTGATATTGCGGCCATAGAGACTCGGAGCAGTTGCCCCCTCTTTCGCCAGATAGTCGCGATCCTTGTAATAGATCTCGTCTTTCACATCGTGCTCGTAGACCATCATCAGGGAGCCTTTCTCACCCGAGATGCCGCTAACGATGGAGCCACTCTGCTCGTCACCACCCTCTTCGGTCGGTGAACCAATACGTCCCTGGAAAGTCAGCCCTTCGAAACCCTCTTTGAGGATCACGTTGATAACGCCGCCGATGGCATCAGAGCCATACAGGGCGGAGCCACCATCCAGGTTCACTTCCACCCGCTCAACCGCCGCCATGGGGATGGTGTTGAGGTTGATGGCAGTGCCGCCCATGGAGGGAGAACCGGCGATACGCTTGCCATTAAGCAGCACCAGCGTGCGATCTTCACCAAGACCACGCAGCCCTACTGTGGCTTGTGATTGGGCGGAACTACCGGAGGATGGGGAGAAACCACCAAAGGAGTTATAGGAGGCCTGTTTCAGATAATCGGCCACAGTCTGCTGACCAGACTGTTCAATTTGAGCCTTGCTGACAGAGACAACCGGAGTCGCCCCCTCAACATCAACACGGGAGATACGGGAGCCAGTGACTTTGATTTTCTGCAGTTTTTCGACGTTCTGCCCTTCTTCGGCAGATACGGATGGGGCCGCCGCAAGGCTCGCCAAGGCGAACGCAATCGCAGCAGAGATTCTGCTCTTCCTAAGCATCGCTTATATCCTTCCTGGTTGTTTATTGTTTGCTTCCTGATACCGCCCTCTTTGGAGCGATGTGTAAGGCTTATCAATCTTTGACTAGCGACGTCAATGGAGCAGGGGTATGGCGAGGCCAGGCGTAGAATAAGCGGAGTGTATTAATTTTGACCGGGATAATTAGTGAATAATTCTGCCAAAAACAATTCATGCAATGTAAAAACATTGTTAAATGGCGTAAATGGCGCTGAATTAAAAATTGATGAACTTATTAGTTAACGTGCTGTCCGTTTATATCTTATTTTGATTTATCGGCCTTAATAAGAATAAAACACTAACTTCATGAGGGTTGAACCTGACCGCTCCCATGGGGATAACAGTTAAAGTCGTCGAGATGATATCGTTTTCCTTCAATTTCACCACCAAAACAAAAGCATTACCAATCAACAAGTTAAAAACATTTAAAGCTCAAGCAAACAGCTGTTTATATTTTTTAAAATAATGTTGAGCAGTAGCGTTTTGTTTTGATTTTCACTTTTCAGATAAAAAACGTCATTTTTCGGTGCTTTTGGTCTCAGCGGGTCATTTGTCCCAGTTTTCCATTTCCTTGTACTTGATTTTTGTTGCAGAGCTTTTACAGTGGCCAAGCGGATTGTCTGCTGTTTGGCAACCAATCCAGCGCGTAATGCCAGGAAGGACAGGCCCGTCACCGGATTTGACTGGCCGCAAAAAAGAACAACAAGGACGAGGTTCCACCATGCTGTCGTATTTCCTACGCCGGATGCTTTTGATCATTCCGACGTTTCTCGGTATCACCCTGCTCGTCTTCACCATCACCCGTTTCGTGCCGGGCGGACCGGTCGAGCGCATGCTGCTGCAAGCCCAGGTTTCCCAGAATGAATCTGGCCGCTCCAGTGGCAGCAAGGGGGCACAGGCCCTCTCCGATGAACAGATCGAGGAGCTCAAGGCCTTCTATGGGCTCGACAAGCCGATGCTGATCGCCTACTGGGAGTGGCTGCAGAAGCTGGCGGTGCTGGATCTGGGCGAATCGACCCGCTACTACGAACCGGTGTGGGATCTCATCAAGGAGCGGCTCCCCGTTACCGCCTTCTTCGGGCTGGCAACCTTTCTGCTGAGCTATGCGGTCTCCATTCCGCTCGGGGTGGCGAAGGCGCTCAGGCACAACAGCCGCTTCGACTCGTTAAGCTCCATGCTTATCTACATGGCCTATGCCCTGCCCGCCTACGTGGTGGGGATCTTCCTCATCACCGTCTTCGCCTTCCATCTGGAGTGGCTGCCAATGGGCGGTTTTCCGGGGGATGACTTCGAATACATGGAGAGCAGCTGGGATCAGATCCGCACTGTCTTTGCCCACGCCCTACTGCCGCTTATCGCCTACGCCATCGGCGATTTCGCCATCCTCACCATGACCATGAAAAACAGCCTGATGGAGAACCTGTCGGCCGATTATGTGCGTACCGCCGTGGCCAAGGGGTTGCCGTTTCGCAAGGCGGTCACCGACCACGCCATGCGCAACAGCCTGATCCCCATCGCCAGTCACCTGGGGTCTGTGCTCACCGTTT
This sequence comes from Aeromonas sp. ANP5, assembly GCF_963870295.1. Classification (NCBI taxonomy): domain Bacteria; kingdom Pseudomonadati; phylum Pseudomonadota; class Gammaproteobacteria; order Aeromonadales; family Aeromonadaceae; genus Aeromonas; species Aeromonas sp. ANP5. Next base: position 116,219 of record NZ_CAWMRY010000003.1, read on the forward strand.
TCTTTGGCGGCTCCTTCCTCATCGAGACCATCTTCAACATCGACGGCATCGGCCTGCTCGGTTACGAGGCGATCGTCGAGCGGGATTACCCCACCGTCATGGGCATTCTGGCCATCACCTCCATGCTGATGCTGATTGGCAATATCGTCTCCGATATCTGCGTTGCCCTTGTTGATCCCCGCGTGCGGTTTGGAGACTGACCATGAAGCTCAATCCGGTTACCTTGAAAAAACTCAAGCGCTTCAAGTCGATCAAGCGCGGTTACTACTCCTTCATCATCTTCACCACCCTGGTGCTGCTCTCCCTGCTGGCGGAGCTGCTGGTCAACAGCCGGGCACTGATGGTGAGCTATCAGGGCCAGCTGCACTTCCCCACCTATGGCGATGTGATCCCCGGTCAGCAGTTCGGGCTCGATTACGAGTACGAAACCAACTACCGCCAGCTCAAGGCCAAGTTTGCCGCAGAGGGCCAGGGCGACTGGGTGCTGCTGCCGCCGGTACCCTGGAACCCCTACGAGCAGGATTTCAAGGAGGATGCCTACCCGCCTTACGCCCCCAGCGTGGCCGAGCGCCACTTCCTCGGCACCGACACCAGCGGCCGCGACGTGCTGGCGCGGCTGGTTTACGGCTTTCGCATCGCCATCGGCTTTGCCTTTATCGCGCTGGCGGCCAGTTACGCCATCGGAGTCACCATCGGCTGTCTGATGGGCTTTCTCGGCGGCCGCTTTGACCTCATTCTGCAACGCTTTATCGAGATCTGGTCCCAGGTGCCGTTTCTCTACGTCATCATGATCCTGGTGTCGCTGGCCAAGCCCAACTTCGGCCTGTTTGTCGCCATCAACGTGCTGTTCGGCTGGATGGGGATCACCTGGTATATGCGCACCCTCACCTACAAGGAGCGGGCGCGGGACTATGTGATGGCGGCGCGGGCACAAGGGGCGACCACCGGGCGGATCATCTTCAACCACATCCTGCCCAACACCCTGATGATGATCGTCACCCTGGCGCCGTTCGCCGTGGTGGGCAATATCTCCACCCTGACAGCACTCGACTATCTGGGCTTCGGGCTGGCACCGCCGACCCCGAGCTGGGGAGAGCTGCTCTCCCAGGGCATCAACAATCTGGATGCCATCTGGATCGTCAGCTCGGTGGTGGCCGCGGTGAGTCTGGTGCTGATCATGGTCTCCTTTATCGGCGAGGCGATCCGCGAGGCGTTCGATCCGCGCAAATTTACCCGTTACCAATAAGCCAGACGGTACCAGCGCGCATCGGCAGGCGTCGGGTAACGAACAGTGATTAATGAAGGACGGGCCGCCGCCATCGGCGGTCCCGGGAGCAAGGGATAATCCCGTTATCAATCAAGACCCCCAGTGCAGGGGCCAGACCTGGAAGTCAAACATGAAAAATAAAATCAAATGGATAGGTGCTCTCTTTGTGCTGGTAAACGGATCCTGGGTCTGGGCGGCCAGCCTGCCCGCGGATCTCAAATGGGAGACCAATGAGACGGATCCTGTGTTCGCCTCCCCCAAGGCACTGCCGGGCGGCAGTCTCAATATGTTTGTGGAGAGCTTTCCGCTGACGTTCCGCACTGTGGGGCCTGACTCCAACGGATCGTTCCGTTCCTTTATTCTCGATAACCAGTTGCGACTCATCAGCTTTCACCCCAATACCGGCAACCCCATCCCCTCGCTCGCGACCCACTGGGCCATAGCGCCAGACAGCCAGACCGTCTACTTCAAGCTGGATCCCCGCGCCAAATGGTCGGATGGCAAGCCGGTCAATGCCGATGACTACACCTTCGGCTACGAGATGATGCGCTCCAAACACATCAAGGGGCCCTGGTTCAACAACTACTACACCACTGAAGTGGTAGCGGTAGAGAAGATCGATGATCACACCATCCTGGTCAAAGCGGGCAACCGCAAGGCCAAGATGGACCTGCTCAACACCACCGAGCTGTGGCCCCAGCCCAAGCACTACTACAAGCTGACCCCCAACTGGGTGAAGCAGTACAACTGGGCCGTGGTGCCCACCACAGGCCCCTACGTGATCAGCGACGTCAAGAAGGGCAAGTCGGTCACCTTCAGCAAGCAGAAGGATTGGTGGGCAAAAGACGATCGCTACAACCAGCACAGATTCAACATCGACACCATCAAGGTGCAGGTGATCCGCGACCACAACATCGCCTTCCGCCACTTCCTGAAAGGGGAGATCGATACCTTCGAGATGATCCTGCCCAACTGGTGGCATGAAAAAGCGGTCACCCCGGAGTACAAAAAAGGCTACGTGCAAAAGGTAATGGCCATGACCGATACCAAACAGGGCGGTCAGGGTGTGCACCTCAATGTGGCCAACCCCAAGCTGGCGGATGTGAACGTGCGCCTCGGCATCCAGCACGCCTTCAACATCGACAAGATGATCGAGACCGTGCTGCGCGGCGACTATGACAGAGCCACCACCTTTGACTCGGGCTTTGGCGAGTTCACTGACATCACGCTGCCGGAGCGGGCTTATGACATCGGCAAGGCGCGGGAGTACTTTGCCAAGGGCGGCTACAACAAGCCGGGGCCGGACGGCATCCTGCAAAATGAGAAGGGTGAGCGGCTGACACTGGCGCTCACCTACACCAGTCAGGAGCACTCCAAGCGACTGACCGTGCTGAAAGAGGAGGCCAAGAAAGCGGGTCTCGATCTGGAGCTTAACCTAGTGGATGGCGCCACCGGCTTCAAGGTGATGCTGGAGAAGAAACACGAGGCGGCCTGGCTCGGTTGGGGCGGCGGCGGTCTCTATCCGCAATATTGGGAATTTTTCCACTCCGCCAACGCCAACAAACCGCAGACCAACAACCTGTTCAACGTAGCGGACAAGGAGCTCGACGCGCTGATCGATGCCTACAACGTCGAATTCGACATGGCCAAACGGGCCAAGCTCTCCCAGCAGATCCAGCAGCGCATCTATGATCTCGCCATCTTCGTGCCCGGGGTGCAGCTCAACTATGTGCGCGCCAGCAGCTGGCGTTATGTGATGCTGCCGGAAGTGCCTGCCACCAAGAACACGCCGGATCTGCTCTACTGGCCGATGGACGGTTATCCTCACAGTAGTGGCGGTCTGCTCTGGCTCGATCCCAAGGTGAAGGAAGAGACCCGCAACGCCAAGGAGGCAGGGGAAGCGCTGGCGCCCATCAACCTGCTCGACAAGACCTATGCACGTCATTGATATTCAGGCCATTGCGAAGGGAGCAGCCGTTATGCCCAACACTCAGGCCCCCATTCTTGACGTACCGGATAACGGGGGGGAGTTCGCCGCTGATAGCGGCCAGCACCCAGCCCCAATCCTCGAAGTACGCGATCTCGAGGTGGAGTTCGCCGTCGATGACGGCAAGATCAAGGTGCTCGACGGGGTCAGCTTCAAGGTGGCTCCAGGTCAAACGCTGGGGATCGTCGGCGAGTCCGGCTGTGGCAAGAGTGTCACTTCACTCGCCATCATGGGGCTGCTGCCCAAGCCCCACGGTCAGGTAGTCGCCGGTTCCATCCGCTTTCAGGGGGAGGAGCTGCTGTCGCTTGCGCCGGATCAGATGTACAAGGTGCGCGGCAACCGCATCTCGATGATCTTTCAGGAGCCGATGACGGCCCTCAACCCGGTGCAGACAGTGGGGGAGCAGCTGATGGAGGTGTTTCGCCTCCACCGCCCGGAGTATGACAAGGCCCAACGCAAAGCCGCGGCCATCGCCATGCTGCAGAAGGTGGGGATCCCGGAACCGGCCCAGCGCTTTGCGGTCTATCCCCACAACCTCTCCGGCGGTATGCGCCAGCGGGTGATGATCGCCATGGCGCTCTCCTGCGAGCCGGACCTGCTTATCTGCGACGAGCCGACCACGGCGCTGGATGTCACCATTCAGGCCCAGATCCTCGAACTGATGAAAGAGCTGCAGGCCCAGACCGGGATGGCCATCATCTTTATCACCCACGATCTGGGGGTGGTTGCAGAGCTGTGTGACGAAGTGGTGGTGATGTACGCCGGCCGCGCGGTAGAGCAGGCCGATGTGTTCGAACTGTTTGACCATCCCCGTCACCCCTATACCCACGGTTTGATGAGCTCAATCCCGCGCCTGGAGGATGAGCCCAAGAGCCTGCTCAAGACCATCAAGGGACAGGTACCGGCCCTGCACGAGATGCCCGCTGGCTGCCGCTTCTCCAACCGCTGCCCCCACGCGACCGATCTCTGCATCAGCGCCATTCCGGCGGTGGAGCAGTTAAATCTGCACCACCATGTCGCCTGTCACTACTGGAAGGAGTTGACCGTATGAGCACTCTGTTATCGGTCAGGGATCTGAAACAGCACTTCCGGCTGGGAGGCGGGTTCCTGCGCAAGCAATATACGGTTCACGCGGTGGATGGCATCAGCTTCGACCTGAAACAGGGGGAGACGCTGGGGCTGGTGGGTGAGTCGGGCTGCGGCAAGTCCACCCTCGGGCGCAGCCTGCTCAAGCTGTTCGAGCCGACCGCGGGCACCATCACCTTCGAGGGGCGCGATATCACCGCCCTCAGCCCGAAGGAGATGCGCTCCCTGCGTCAGGAGATGCAGATGGTGTTTCAGGACCCTGCAGAATCTCTCAACAGCCGCCACACCGTGGGCCAAATTTTGGAGGAGCCCTTTATCATCCACGGTAAAGGCAACACTGAGCAGCGCCGCGCCTGGGTGCAGGAGTTGCTGGCGAAAGTGGGCCTGCCGGGCAGTGCGGTGGATCGCTACCCCCACGAGTTTTCCGGCGGTCAGCGCCAGCGGATCGGCATCGCCCGCGCCATCGCCCTCAAGCCCAAGCTGCTGGTGTGCGACGAGGCAGTCTCGGCCCTCGATGTCTCGGTGCAGTCGCAGATTGTCAACCTGCTGCTCAGCCTGCAGCGGGAGATGAACCTCTCCATCATCTTCATCGCCCACGATCTGTCGGTGGTTAAACACATCTCGGATCGGATCGCGGTGATGTATCTGGGACGGATCGTCGAGCTGGGGGATGCCCAGTCGCTTTATCTGGCGCCGCGCCACCCTTACACCCAGGCGTTGATCTCCGCCATTCCGGTACCGGACCCGCGCAGGCGCAGCCAGCGCATTCTGCTGACCGGCGATGTGCCCTCCCCCATCTCGCCGCCAAGCGGCTGCCACTTCCACCAGCGCTGTCCACATGCGACCGAACTGTGCAAAAGCAAGGCGCCCAAGCTTGAGGCGTGTGATGAGGCCCATCATCAGGTGGCCTGCCACACCCCGCTCGCCGTCGGTGGTCACGCTATCAGCGGCGACAGCAGGCTGGAGCAGGCGAGCTAGGCGCAGCGAACAAACACCAGGGTAGAAACAGACGAGGCGGCCATCAGGCCGCCTCGTGCTATCGGGTCACTCTTGTCTTATCGAGCCACGGCTGCCGCTCGTCAGGCAATCTGGTAGCGGCCCGGCTTGTGGTTGAGTGTCAACACCAGATTACAGATAATCGCCGCCACGATGGAGAGCGCCAGGATCCAGGGCTGCACCACGAAAAACGAGGCAACAACAATGGCGCAATCGAGCCCCATCTGCAGCTTGCCCGCCCGGATGCCAAAGCGATCCTGAATAAAGAGCGCCAGTATGTTGAAGCCCCCCAGACTCGACTTGTGGCGAAACATGATGAGCAGCCCCATACCAATCAGGGTGCCGCCGATCAGCGCTGCATAGAGGGGCTCTATCTTGCCGATCTGCAGCACCCCGTTGAGGTGATCGGTCATGTAGGAGACCGCCGCCACCGAGACAAAGGTGTTGAAGGTAAAACGTGGCCCCATCCGCAGCCATGCCAGCGCATAGAAGGGCAGGTTGATGCCGAAAAACAGCAGGCCGAAGCTGATACCGGTCACCTTTTGCAGCAACAGCGCCAGCCCGGCAGTCCCGCCAGTGAGCAGACCAACCTGATGAAACAGAAAGATGCCGAGGGAAACAAAGCCGGCCGCCGTCAGCAGGGCCAGCACATCCTCATAAATAGGATGAGCAGTGCGAATCGAGGTGTTGTCCATAACCTGTATCCAAGCGAAGTAAAGAGAGAGTGTCTGTCGCCTGCCGTTGCGGGCGGGCTGCGAGCCCTGTCCACAGGGCTTCGTTATGGGGTCCAGTCTATTTTTTGTGAAAAGGATCACAACAGTCAGGCTGAACGCCCCATTCTGGTGCCTGTCATCTGGCATTGACACTCGCTGCACCAAGATGCAGCATGCCGCGGTTTAAGCGCGCCATCCCCCCATTCACAGCACGAGGCACTTTTCATGAAGGTCACCATTTTTGGCACAGGCTATGTCGGGCTGGTGCAGGCCGCCGTTCTGGCCGAGGTGGGCCATCAGGTCTGCTGCGTGGATGTGGATGATGAGCGGATCGCCGCCCTCAGGCTGGGGCAGATCCCCTTCTATGAGCCGGGGCTGGCCCCGCTGGTCGAGAGCCATCTTGCCAGCGGCCGCTTGAGCTTCACGGTCGATCCCGCCATTGGCGTGGCACACGCCGACCTGCTGCTGATCGCCGTGGGTACCCCGGCTGACGAGGATGGCTCGGCCGATCTGCAACATGTGCTGGCGGTGGCCGACACCATAGGCCGACTGATGAGCAGCCCCAAGCTGGTGGTGACCAAAAGCACTGTGCCGGTCGGCACGGCGCAGCAAGTAAGAGAACACATTGAGCAGCAGTTGGCCGTGCGTGGGCTGGCCTTCACCTGCGATGTGGCGGCCAATCCCGAGTTTCTGAAGGAGGGAGCGGCGGTCAACGACTGCATGCGGCCGGATCGCATCATCATCGGCTGTGACAGTGAGCGGGCACTTGAGCAGTTGCGCGCCCTCTACGCCCCCTTCAACCGCAATCACGACCGGATCGTAGTGATGGATCTGCGCAGCGCCGAGCTCACCAAATACGCCGCCAACGCCATGCTGGCCACCAAGATCTCCTTTATGAACGAGATGGCGGCCCTCGCCGAGCAACTGGGGGCCGATATCGAGGCGGTGCGCCAGGGGATGGGGGCCGATCCCCGCATCGGTTACCACTTTATCTACCCGGGCTGCGGCTACGGCGGCTCCTGCTTCCCCAAAGATATCAAGTCGTTGCGCCATACCGCGGCGAGTGTCGGCTGCGACGCCCCGCTTTTAGCGGCGGTCGAGCAGGTCAACCAGCGCCAGCAACAGAAGATGGCGCAAACCCTGCGGACCTGCTTCGGGCCGGATCTGCGCGGCCGCACCTTCGCCCTGTGGGGGCTGGCGTTCAAACCCGGCACCGACGACATGCGCGATGCGCCGAGCCGCCCGCTGCTGGCCGCCATCTGGGCTGCCGGTGGCAGGGTGCAGGCCTTTGATCCCAAGGCAATGGGGCGTGCCCGCCAGATCTACGGCCAGCGGCCGGATCTGCTGCTCTGCCCCACTCAGGAAGCGGCACTGGAAGGGGCCGATGCCCTGCTGATCTGCACCGAGTGGCAGGCGTTTCGCGCCCCCGATTTCCAGCAGCTGAAAGCCCTGCTCAATCAGCCTGTCATCATCGATGGCCGCAACCTCTATGACCCGCGCCAGCTCAGCGAACTCGGGTTTGACTATCACGCCATCGGGCGACCACATCTTCCCGCCAAAAAACAGCCTGCCAACACCAGTTGCAACCCGGAGACTCAACCATGATCTATCTGGTCACCGGCGTCGCCGGTTTTATCGGCTTTCATGTGGCCAGCCAACTGTGCGCCGCAGGTCATCAGGTGGTGGGGATCGACAACCTCAACGACTACTACGAGGTGAGTCTGAAAGAGGCGCGGCTGGCCCAGCTGGCCAGTTTCACCAATTTTCACTTCGAGCGGCTGGATCTGGCGGATCGTGAAGCCATGGCGACCCTGTTTGCCAGCCACCGTTTCGAGCGGGTGATCCATCTGGGCGCGCAGGCGGGGGTGCGTTACTCCATCGACAATCCGTTCGCCTATGCCGACAGTAACCTTACCGGCATGCTGACGGTGCTGGAGGGGTGTCGTCACCACGGGATTCAGCACCTCATCTACGCCTCCTCCAGCTCGGTCTATGGCATGGGGGATCAGATGCCCTACTCCACCGCGCAGCAGGTGGATCACCCGGTCTCCCTCTACGCCGCCACCAAGAAGAGTGGCGAGCTGATGGCCCACGCCTACTCGGCGCTCTATGGCCTGCCCACCACAGGGCTGCGCTTCTTTACCGTCTACGGCCCCTGGGGCCGCCCCGACATGGCCATCATCAAGTTCACTCGTGCCATCCTCGCGGGCGAGCCCATCGACGTGTATAACAACGGCGATCTCAGCCGCGACTTCACCTACATAGACGATATCGTCGCGGGGATCCTCGCCGTCGCCGATCAGCCGCCCCGCCCCAATTCCGATTGGCGCGCCAGCGAGCAGAGCGCGGCCGAGAGCTCGGCCCCCTACCGCATCCTCAATATCGGCAACGGCCAGCCGGTGCGGCTGCTCGACTTTATCGAGGCGCTGGAAGAGGCCATCGGCAAACCCGCCATCAAGCGGATGCTGCCGATGCAGGCAGGTGACATGCACGCTACCTGGGCCGACAGCGAACCGCTGCACACCCTCACCGGCCTGCGCCCCGCTACGCCCCTCAAGCAAGGTGTTGCCGAATTTGTCCGCTGGTATTTCGACTACTACCAGCCCGCTGACGAGCGTGGGTAGCCCCTCGGTCATTGATGAGTTAATCAGATACCACTGATGCCCCGCGGGTTTTAGGATGGCTGAACGCACTGTCTGCGCACCATAGCGAGGATTTGAGATGCAACAACAGGAACAGGGTCTGATCGATGGACTGTTCGACCGCCTCAAGCAAGCGCAAGCCAGGGATAGCAAGCGAGACCAACAAGCGGATCAGCTGATCCGCCAGCATCTGGCAGAGCAGCCCGATGCACCCTACTACATGGCCCAGGCGCTGCTAATTCAGCAGGCTGCCCTTACTCGCCTCAACGAGCGGGTCAAGGAGCTGGAAGCCAGCCAGAGCGCCCCAAATGGTGGCAGTTTTCTCTCCGGCCTGTTTGGTAGCGAAAGCAGCCCTCCTCCGCGCTTTACGCCGCCACCGGCATCCGCTCCTGCCCAGCCAGCATCCCGTGCCAGCTCCTTTTTGGGCGGCGCCCTGCAAACCGCCGCGGGTGTGGCCGGTGGCGTGATGCTGGCCGATATGATCGGCGGACTGTTTCACAGCAACCGGCCCGAGGAGATCATCGACATCATAGAGCCAGCGCCGATCGCCAATCCGGTCGATGCGGAACCGGTGCGCTGGGACGGCTGGGATTCACCTCCCGATGCTGGCAGCAATTTTCTCGACGACGATAGCCAGAGTAGCGGCTGGGCCGACAGTGACGATAACAACGGCGGTTTCTTCTGACCGTCAAACCATTACTGGCCCCGCATCTGGCGGGGCCCAACTCGATACGAAACCCATGACTACGGAAAGTGTGATGACACCACGGATCGGCAGCGGCATGACGCGATATACTCAGCGCGCTTCGTGCCACCCGGGAACAACTCCCGACCCCAGGCGCTCTGTCCGTGGCCACGCAACACCCCCATGACGACAAGGAGCCACCTCATGATCCGAACCCTGCTTTTGACCGGTGCCGCCATTGCGGCCTATGCCCTGACCCAGAGCCACTCTCTGCTTCCCCTGCTCAGCCTGCTGGCCCTGCTTTCGCTCTGGGTTGTCAGCGAAATTGGTCTGATATATCGCCAGTTACCAGCTGCCCAACCAGACGAATCTACCTACCACTTGGATGTCTGAGTTTGTTAAGAAATCCTTATGCCAACGCTTCTTCATCTAACAAGGTCGATATCATGAACTCAACTCCCCCACTTTATTCGAGCCTGATACTACTTGCTTGCCTGCAAAGTGCTTCGCTGTGGGCGCAATCCCCATGCCCAACAGGGGATAACTGCTCAACACTTAGTAACAACCAACCAGTCTCCGTACTGGGTAGCAACGGTGGTAACGGTGGTAACGGTGGTAACGGCGGCAACGGCGGCAACGGCGGCAACGGCGGCAACGGTGGTAACGGCGGCAACGGCGGCAACGGTGGTAACGGTGGTAACGGTGGTAACGGCGGCAACGGCGGTGATGGAGCTGATGGAGCTGATGGAGCTGATGGAGCTGATGGAGCTGATGGAGCTGATGGAGCTGATGGAGCTGATGGAGCTGATGGAGCTGATGGAGCTGATGGAGCTGATGGAGCTGATGGAGCTGATGGAGCTCAGCCTGACCAATAATACGTCCCTTGCAATCTATTTTTAGATTGAGGGCACAATTGGCTAGCCTATAAGTTCCATACCGTTTTGCTCTCTGAAATCTCCACTCTATAACAACAGGATCCACTGGGTTCGTGGCGATAGCAGCCATGTTCCTCTACATCTTCTGTACTCAAACAGGAGATAACCCATGAGGCACATCAGCGAAAACGGACTGTTTTTGCTGCTTTTTTTGTCGTTGTTACTGGCAGGTACGCCGCGGGCGATGGCACAAGGCAGGGATTTCAGACAGGCCCCCAAGGCGCTGACGGCGATCAAGCAGGGTCAAGTGGCCCAGCAACACGGCAATCTGCAAAAGGCCATCGCCCTTTACTGTGTCGCCGCCAGCACCGGCAATCCCGAAGGATATTTCCGGATCGGCCGCCTGCTCGCCACCGGCCCCGCCTCGGTACGCAGCGCAAAGCTGGCCAACAGCTACCTCGCCATGGCAATGCGCCTTGGTAACCGACAGGCTGCCCGCTACTACAACGCCCGCATCGGCAATGCTCCCATGGGTGATCAGTGCGGTGTCGGCATGCGCGGCGGACAAGGGAGTTATTCCGCCTTGCCCAGCACACCGTTCAATGTCGAGGCATATCTGGCACGCCAGTCACCGGGCAAACAGAAGCTGGTCACCATGCTGCGTCACGCCGCCAAACACCATAAGGTGGATGCCCGGCTGGTACTAGCGATTGCCATCGCCGAATCCAATCTCAACAGCCGTGCCGTTTCCCCCAAGAATGCCCAAGGGCTGATGCAGCTGATCCCCGAAACCCAGCAACGGTTCGGGGTAACCCGGCCATTCGATCCAGCCCAGAACATCAAGGGTGGCGTCAGTTATCTCAAATGGCTGGATCGCCGCTTCGATGGCGACTGGGTACTGATCTCGGCAGCCTACAATGCCGGGGAAAAAGCGGTGGAACGCTATGGCGGGATCCCACCCTATGACGAGACGCAGGAGTATGTGAAACGGGTGCTCTACTTCGCTGGCCACAAACAGCCCTGAGCGGGAAAATCAGGAGCTCGCCCGACCGGAAGGCGGCACACGCCCCTTTCTGCGACCACTGTGGCGGCCACGCCCCCAATAATCGAAGCCATAGTGGCGGTAGTAACCCACCAGATTGCTGACCAGAAACAGCCCCTCCATCAGCACGGCGACCGGAGAGCCCACCAGCAGGTTGTTACCCAGCCAGCAGAGGGTACCGAGCAGCATCCAGCGCCGCAGTTGGCGATCGTCGGGGCAAAACGCGGCCCGGGTTTGCAGCAGGCTCGCCAGCAGCCCGATCCATGAGAGCAGGCCCTGATAGGTCGCCAGCGCTGCTGCACAGGCCAACCCCATGAAAAACCACATCAAGATGCGGCGAACCAGCCAGATGCTCACCAGAAAGCGCATGCTGGCCAGCAGCAACAGGCTGGCGGCAGACCACTGTCCGAGCAGGGCAAAGTGACCGGCATTGAGGGCGCAGGAGAGGGCCAGACAGGCCAGGATCCTACGGCGATCCCGCAATTGAAACGACAACAGATCGAGCAACAAGGCCAGGCTCACCACCAGCTGCGACCACAGAAACAGCGACATCATCCACACCTCATCCGTCATTTGGATGGCGCAGCTTGAGGGGATGGTCGGAGAGCGGCATTAACCCGTGTTAATGCGCCTGCGGATCCGTGACAGGGTGACCGGACTGATACCGATATAGTTGGCGAGCTGCACCTGAGTGAGCCGCATCGGCCAGTGGGGGAAGGTGTGGCAGAGCTCCCGATAACGTTCCTCGGGGGAGTGGAGCAGCAAAAACGCCTCCTTGCGCTCCTTGTAACCCAGCTGCTGGCGCAACAAGGCCATGCAGACCGGCTGCCAAACGGGCTCATCCAGCAGGGCAAGCGGCACCCGCACCACCTGCAACTCCGTCAGCGCCTCCAGCTGGTAGCGGGCGGGCGCCCCCGTGAGCCAGCTGTCATAGAGCAGGCAGAGCTCCCCTTCGAAGTAGAACTCCTTACAGCGCTCCTGTCCGTCCCGGGTGTAGTGGCAGGCACGGGCGATGCCCGCTTCGATATAGAAGGCAGCTTCCTGCTCTGCCCCTTGCGCCAACAGTGCCTGACCGGCGCGCAGTGTCTGCCGTGGCAAGCGCAGGCTGATGGCTTCGCTCAGCGCGGCGTCCAATCCCATTGTGCAGAGAAAGGCGGCCAGTGAGGGGGCTTGAGGAGATGGGTTCATGAGGGCTCCGGGACAAAACGGCAGCCCACATCATGCCCAAATTGCACGACTGATGCAGCAAGGCGTGACCGCTGCGGCAAAGGGGGGACATAGCCGGGTGCCACCTTTGCCCCCCCTCGTCCGTTGGTTTACAATCGACGGGTTTTTTGGAACCCGGTTGACCTGTGTCGACCTGGCCCCACCACGACATCAGTCTGTTAATGCCAAGACATTAACCTGCTGAAAAGGAAGAGAATTAGCCAATGGCTCAATTTATTTACACCATGAACCGGGTCGGCAAGGTAGTGCCGCCCAAGCGTCATATTCTCAAGAACATCTCCTTGAGCTTCTTCCCGGGCGCCAAGATCGGCGTGCTGGGTCTGAACGGCGCCGGTAAATCGACCCTGCTTCGCATCATGGCGGGTATCGACACCGAGATCGAAGGGGAAGCCCGTCCACAGCCCGGCATCAAGATCGGCTACCTGCCGCAGGAGCCGAAGCTGGAGCCGGAGCAGACCGTACGCGAAGCGGTCGAAGAGGCCGTTGGCGAGGTGAAGCGCGCCATGGCTCGCCTGGACGAGGTCTATGCGGCCTACGCCGACCCGGATGCCGACTTTGACAAGCTGGCCCGCGAACAGGGCGAGCTGGAGGCCATTATCCAGGCCCAGGGCGGTCACAACATGGAAAACCAGCTGGAGCGTGCGGCCGATGCCCTGCGCTTGCCGGCCTGGGATGCCAAGATCAAGCACCTCTCCGGTGGTGAGCGCCGCCGTGTGGCACTGTGCCGTCTGCTGCTGGAAAAGCCTGACATGCTGCTGCTGGACGAACCGACCAACCACCTGGATGCGGAATCCGTGGCCTGGCTGGAGCGCTTCCTGCACGACTACGAAGGCACTGTAGTGGCGATCACCCACGACCGTTACTTCCTCGACAACGTGGCGGGCTGGATCCTGGAGCTGGACCGCGGCGAAGGTATCCCCTGGGAAGGCAACTACTCTTCTTGGCTGGAGCAGAAGGACGCCCGTCTGGCGCAGGAAGCCAGTTCCGAAGCGGCCCGTCGCAAGTCCATCGAAAAAGAGCTGGAGTGGGTTCGTCAAAACCCGAAAGGGCGTCAGGCCAAGTCCAAGGCCCGTATGGCTCGCTTCGAAGAGCTCAACACCAACGACTACCAGAAGCGCAACGAGACCAACGAGCTGTTCATTCCGCCCGGACCGCGCCTCGGCGACAAGGTGGTGGAAGTGGCCAACCTGCGCAAATCCTACGGTGATCGGGTGCTGATCGACGATCTGTCGTTTGCCATTCCGAAGGGTGCCATCGTCGGCATCATCGGCCCGAACGGTGCCGGTAAGTCGACCCTGTTCCGCATGATGTCGGGTCAGGAGCAGCCGGATTCCGGCGCCATCACGCTGGGTGAAACCGTGGTGCTGGCCTCTGTCGATCAGTTCCGCGACAGCATGGATGACAAGAAGACGGTCTTCGAAGAGGTCGCTGACGGTCAAGATATCCTGCGCATCGGCAACTACGAGTTCCCGAGCCGCGCCTACATCGGCCGCTTCAACTTCAAGGGTTCCGACCAGCAGAAGCGGGTTGGCGAACTCTCCGGTGGTGAGCGCGGTCGTCTGCATCTGGCCAAGCTGCTGCAGACCGGCGGCAACGTGCTGCTGCTGGATGAGCCGACCAACGATCTGGATATCGAAACCCTGCGCGCCCTCGAGAACGCCCTGCTGGAGTTCCCGGGTTGTGCCATGGTCATCTCCCACGACCGCTGGTTCCTCGACCGTATCGCCACTCACATCCTGGACTATCAGGATGAGGGCAAGATCGAGTTCTTCGAAGGTAACTTTACCGAATACGAAGAGTGGAAGAAGAAGACCTACGGCGCCGAGGCGATCCAGCCCCATCGCGCCAAGTACAAGCGCATCGCCAAATAAGGCTGACTGCGTGTTGAGGGGAGCTTCGGCTCCCCTTTCTCTTGCCTTTTGACTTACAATCCTAGACGGATGCCTTTGCATGGATGTAGCACGATGACGACCCCTATAGAGAAAAAACTCACCATCCAGATCCGGGTTGAACCGGGTTGCCTCGGGCCGGATGGCAAGGAGCACATAGAGACCTTCTGTGCCGCTGCCGCCAAGATTTTTGCCGCCGTGGAGCCCGAGCTGGTGAGCTGGGTGCTGATCCCCCGCTACGACAAGCAACTACCGGAGCAGGAGTTCTTTATCGAGGGGCGCAAGCTGACCGAAGAGCAGGCCAGCCTCTTTCTGCGCCGCTTCGGCCGTGAACTGGGTGAAGTGCAAGACCGGCTCGACTCGGTACTGGCCCAGCTGGTCGAGCGCTACTTCAAAACCCTGTAAGCCCCCAATTTTCGATAAAAGGTTCTCTGCTGAGAACCTTTTTTTCATGCTCAAAAAGCAAACGTTTGAATTTTTACTCTATTCATTGATCTGCTTCGCAGATCCGGGGTTTGTAAACGGCGCCGCCTGTGTAAAAATGTGCGCGCTGTCACGGTATCAGGACGAGTCTGGTTACTTAACCGCCAGAAACAGGGCAATTTACCCCGCATGGATGGGATAGCCCGTTCCCCTGCTGCTTATTTCACGTCACCTATTGGAATCCAACATGAATCAACAACACCAAGCTGCCAATCAGGCCGCCGGGCAAGGATTGCTTGAGCGCCTGTTTGCCCTGCAAGGCCATGGCACTACCGCCCGCACCGAAGTGATTGCCGGTATCACCACCTTCCTGACCATGGTCTACATCGTGTTCGTCAACCCGCAGATCCTATCTGCGGCGGGCATGGACACCCAGGCCGTGTTCGTCACCACCTGCCTCATCGCCGGTATCGGCAGCATCCTGATGGGCCTGTTGGCCAACCTGCCGATCGCGCTGGCCCCCGCCATGGGCCTCAATGCCTTCTTCGCCTTCGTGGTGGTTGCAGGTATGGGCTACTCCTGGCAAGTGGGCATGGGCACCATCTTCTGGGGCGCCATGGGTCTGTTGATCCTCACCCTGCTGCGGGTGCGCTACTGGCTGATCGGCAACATTCCGCTCACCCTGCGGGTTGGCATCACCGCCGGTATCGGTCTGCTGATCGCCCTGCTCGGCCTGCACAACGCCGGGATCGTCGTGGCCAGCCCCGCGACTATGGTAACCGTGGGCAATCTCACCTCCCTGCCCTGCCTGCTGGGTCTGCTCGGTTTCTTCCTGATCTGCATCTTCTCCGCCCGCGGCGTCCACTCCGCCGTGCTGATCGCCATCGTGGTCACTACCGGTCTGGGCTGGCTGTTTGGCGATGTCACCTTCAAGGGCTTTGTCTCCATGCCCCCCAGCATCGAACCGGTGTTCGGCCAGCTGGATCTGATGGGATCGCTCGATATCAGCCTCGCCGGGATCATCTTCTCCTTTATGCTGGTCAACCTGTTCGACTCCTCCGGCACCCTGATCGGCGTCACCAACCGCGCCAAGCTGGCCGATGACAAGGGCCACTTCCCGCGCATGAAACAGGCGCTGATGGTGGATAGCGTGAGTTCCGTCGGCGGCGCCTTCATGGGCACCTCCTCGGTCACCGCCTTTATCGAGAGCAGCTCCGGCGTTGCCGTCGGCGGCCGTACCGGTCTGACTGCCATCGTGGTCGGCCTTCTGTTCCTGCTGGCGATCTTCTTCTCTCCGGTCGCCGCCATGGTGCCGGCCTACGCCGCCGCTGGCGCCCTTATCTATGTGGGTGTGCTGATGTGCTCCGAGCTGACCCGGGTGAAGTGGGAAGATCTGACCGAAGCGGTACCGGCCTTTATGACCGCGGTGATGATGCCGTTCAGCTTCTCCATCACCGAGGGGATCGCCGTGGGCTTCATCTCCTACTGCGTGATGAAGGCAGGCACCGGCCGCTGGCGCGAAATCAACCCCTGCGTGCTGGTGGTAGCCCTGCTGTTCGTCCTCAAGTTCGTCTGGGTCGACAGCCACTAAGCGGCACTCTGTCCCAATAAAAATGCCAGTCAGCTGACTGGCATTTTTTTATCCAAAGTATTTTCGGCCTGTGCTCTGGCCATAAAAAAATCCGAAACCTGTGGTTTCGGATTTTTGCTATTCAGTATGTGGCAGAGCGGAGTTATCCCCTCGCCTGCCATATCGGCAGCACTTACTCGGCAGCCATGCGGGCTTCGATGTAAGCCAGTGCGCGGTCGATACGAGCAAGTACGCGCTCTTTGCCGACCAGCGCCATCACGGCATCGATGGCGGGGGATTGGCCCAGACCGGTGACGGCTACGCGCAGCGGCATACCAACCTTGCCCATACCCTGACCCAGTTCGGCGGCGGTCGCTTCAATCAGCTCGTGCAGCGCTTCGGTGGTCCAGCTATCCAGTGCAGCCAGCTTGGTCTTGGCCAGAGCCAGCGGCTCGGCAGCCACGCCGCGCAGGTGCTTCTTGGCAGCGGCTTCGTCGATGGCCTCGTACTCTTCGAACAGGTAGCGGCTCTGGGCGGCCATCTCGACCAGGGTGTTACAGCGCTCGGCCAGCAGGGTAACTACCTCGGCCAGCGCCGGGCCATTGCTGGTGTCGATCTTCTGGTTTTCCATGTGCCATGCCAGATGCTTGGCAACATAAGCCGGATCCAGGCTGCGCATGTAGTGGTTGTTCAGCCACAGCAGCTTGTCGGTGTTGAAGGCAGAGGCGGACTTGGAGATGGCATCCAGGCTGAACAGCTTGATCATCTCTTCCAGGCTGAAGATCTCCTGATCGCCGTGGGACCAGCCCAGACGTACCAGATAGTTCAGCAGCGCTTCCGGCAGGTAGCCGTCGTCGCGGTACTGCATCACGGAAACGGCACCGTGGCGCTTGGAGAGCTTGGCACCGTCATCACCCAGGATCATGGAGACGTGGGCAAACTCCGGCACCGGCGCGTTCAGCGCCTTGTAGATGTTGATCTGGCGCGGGGTGTTGTTGATGTGGTCTTCGCCACGCACCACGTGGGTGATCTCCATATCCCAGTCATCGACAACAACACAGAAGTTGTAGGTCGGGGCACCGTCGGTACGGCGGATAATCAGATCGTCCAGCTCGGTGTTGGCGAACTCGATGCGGCCACGGACATGGTCATCGAACACCACTGAACCTTCGGTCGGGTTGCGGAAACGAATGACATGCGGCGCATCGGCCGGGTGATCGTGGGCGTGGTCGCGGCACTTGCCGTCATAACGGGGCTTCTCGCCGTTGGCCATCTGGCCTTCGCGCAGTGCTTCCAGACGCTCTTTGGAGCAGTAGCACTTGTAGGCGCGGCCATCGGCCAGCATCTCGTCGATCAGACCGTTGTAGCGATCGAAGCGCTTGGTCTGGTAGTAGGGGCCCTCATCCCAGTTCAGCTCCAGCCATTCCATGCCCTCAATGATGGCGTCGATCGCCTCCTGAGTGGAACGTTCCAGGTCGGTATCCTCAATACGCAGCACGAACTCACCGCCCTGGTTCTTTGCAAACAACCAGGAATAGAGTGCGGTACGGGCACCGCCGACATGCAAAAAGCCGGTCGGGCTGGGAGCAAAACGGGTTTTGACTTTCATCTTTAAGCCTTGTGTAGAGGGCCTTGGGCCAATTCGTTAGAAAAAACCGTCGCATTTTAGCACCGACAATCACGGATGGGAAAACCATGACGCCATTGCGGGCTAAAGTAGGGGATTAAATTTACTGGCGGGGCGCTTGCCGCCTGATATTTGAAGGGGATCGCAAAACAGAAGTTCTATTTCCTATTTGCTACAACCACTGTCGGCTTCGGTCGATATCCAAATAACACCGCTACTAAAAAGGAAGAGACGATGCAGTTCCGTTCTATCCAGAATCGCATTCTAGTGATGGCCGGGATCGCCATGACCACCGCCTTGGTCATCCTGATCCTGCTCAACCAATACTCGGGTCAGCAGACTCAACAACTCACCATCAGCTCCAGCCGTGAAGCGCTGCAGCAGGAGGCCTGGCAGAAGGTCAGCGCCAATGCCCGCGCCGAGGCGGCCACCATCACCCAACTGCTACAAAAGGCATTGGCATATGACCAACAACTTGCAGGAGTGGTTCAACTGGCCATTTCCAAGGAGCTACCACTGACGCGCCCCAACGTTGTTGCACTAATGAAAAAAACGTTGACCACAGATCCTCAGATATATGGCGTCTTGGCGGGATTTGAGCCCAACGCACTGGACGAGCAAGATAGTAATTATGTCGGCCAGAAGGAGCTGGGCAGTGACAGTAATGGCCGGTTTGTTCCCTATTACTACCGTGACGGGGGTACTATAGGCACAGACCTGCTTTACTCCATTACCAAAACAGATACCGACAGCTTCGGTAACCCAGCCAACGACTATTACAGTTGCCCCCAACAGCATAAAAGTGCATGCCTTATCGATCCCTATGTATTTGATGTCAATGGCAAGCAAGTCATGCTGAGTACCATCTCATCCCCACTGTTTATTGGCGGAGACTTCAAGGGGATCATCGGCGTCGATCTTGAGGTTACTGCCCTTAACCAGCAGGCCAAGAGCCTCAACAACAACATCTATGATGGCCAGGGGGAGACCCTGATCGTCAGCGCAGCTGGTGTGATTACAGGTACCAGCGGCAATGACAATATGCTGGGTAAGCATGCCAAAGAGTTGTTGGGCAACAACTGGAAACAGTACCTGCAACAGCAGGAGCAACGTGAAGAGCTCAACGACAATCTGCGTATTTCTGTACCAATCTCGGTTCCGGGAATGAGCCGCAACTGGGCCATCATCGTCACCCTGCCCTACAAGGTGGTTCTGGCGGGCGCCGATCAACTGGAAAGCCAGCTCAATGAGATGAACCGGGCCGCGGTGACCCAGCAATTGGTAGGCGCCGTTATCGTACTGGCGCTGGCGCTGGCCACCATGCTGGTGATTGCCCGCAGCATCACTGGCCCCATCCGTCAGATGGTCAGCCTGGTGGATGACATCGCAGATGGTGAAGGGGATCTCACCAAACGCCTCACGACCCGCTCGGTGGATGAGCTGGGGGATCTGGCCAAGGGGATCAACCGCTTTATCGACAAGCTGCAAGGGCTGCTCGGGGATGTGCTCAAGACTGCCAGCGAGGTGAACCGCTACGCCGGTGACACCGATCGCATCGCCGGTCAGACCGACAACAACCTGCAGCACCATCAGGCGGAGATGGAGCAGATGCTGACCGCGGTACAGGAGATGTCCTACGTCAGTCAGGAGGTCGCCACCCACGCCAACAATACCGCCGACTCGGCCAAACAGGCGCAAAGCGCGGCGGATCAGGGCAAGGAGCGCTTCCAGCAGGTGATCCAGTCGATGCACAAGGTCGCAGCAGAAGCCGGAAAAGGGGCAGAAGTGGTGGAAGGGCTGGCTCACGACAGCGCCCAGATCACCAGCATCCTCACCGTCATTCAGGGTATTGCAGATCAAACCAACTTGCTGGCCCTCAACGCCGCCATCGAGGCAGCCCGGGCTGGCGAACAGGGCCGCGGCTTTGCGGTAGTGGCCGACGAGGTGCGCAAACTGGCTGGCAATACCCAGCAGGCGGTGCAGAATACTCAGGAGTTGATCGAGAAGATCCGCCTGAGCTCTACCAATGCAGTCAATGCCATCACCCAGAGCCAGCAGTTGACCCATCAAGCGGTGGGCGAGGCGGATCTGGCGGAAGAGGCGCTCGGTAGCATCTACCAGGCCATCTCCACCATCAACGACATGACCTATCAGATCGCCTCCGCCGCCGAAGAGCAGAGCTCGGTCTCCGAGACCGTCTCCGGCAACCTGTCAAAAACCAACGCACTGGCCAACGACATTGCTCAGGATGCGACCGAAACGGCCAAAGCCAGTCAGGCATTGCGTCAGGCGGCCGACAAATTGCAGCAATTATTGGGTCAATTTCGTCTCAGCTGATAATTTTCCGCCTCAGGACTCTCCCCCTCGGGGGCGAGTCCGTTTACCATAGGCGACGAATTTGCCTGATGGCAGGCAATGTAGTGAGAGGTAAATGCCGTGCCCACCCCGGACCGTCGCCCACGAGGCCATAACAGACGAGCCCAGCAGCGTCGCCAAGACGAATCACAAGGATCCCTGCTCCATCGCATCAATGCCGCGACCCTGTCCCTGCGCCAACGTTTTGGCCAAGGGATGAGCAACCTCGGCCAACGTCGCCAGGATGCCAAAGCAGGCAAATTCAAGCTGTCCAGCCCGCTGCCCCGCAAAAACACCATAGGTCTGCTGATCCTGATCCCGCTCTGGTTGCTGGTACTGGCCTGGGAGCCGGCACCATCCGCCCCCAAAGCAGCCCCTTCCGGCTCACTGGAAGTGCCGCTGGCCGTGCCTGCTCAAGCTCTAACTGTCGGCAGTGGCGCGGCAGGCAGTACCCCCGCGGCAGCCAAGCCGGTCGAAGAGAAGGTCAACGGCACCTGGCTGCAACACGATGTGCAGGCGGGTGAGACCCTCTACTCCATCTGGCGTAAATTCGAGTTGCCGGGTGCCGAGCTGAGCCGCCTGATCGCCATCGAGGGGCCGGATCGCCCTCTGACCCGCCTGCAATCGGGCCGCTCTATCTTCATCCTGGTGGACGACACCCGACGCATCCAGCGGGTGGAGATCCGCTCCTACGGTCAGGCGGTCTACCGCTACGACCGGCAGGGCGAAGGGTTCGCCCTCAAGGAATAACAAAAACGGGAGGCGCTGGCCTCCCGTTTTTTCAGTCAAATCTCTTCAAATAAGCTACTGACTTCACAATATTTTTAGCTTGTTCAAAAAACGACAGGGGTCAAATTGACAAGGATCGGCGCTAACGTACAATCGATTGTGCTTTAGACAGGGATTGTTCTGCGTGCTACTGGGACAAAGAGACGTGGTCAGTCATGAGCCAACCCCTGCTGCAAGGCAAATGCAGCCCCACAGGGCTTAGTTTCATTTTGTTATTGATAGGATTTTGCACATGTCTGACATTCGCACCGGCCAGGTAAAATGGTTCAACGAAACCAAGGGTTTTGGCTTTATTGAACAATCCCAGGGTCCGGACGTATTCGTTCACTTCTCCTCCATCCAGAGCACCGGTTTCAAAACCCTGGCTGAAGGTCAAAAAGTCCAGTTCACTGTGACCCAGGGCAAAAAAGGCCCTCAGGCTGAGAACGTTACTCTGGTCTAAGCCCGCGCCAGTGAATCATGCAGGAGGAGCCAAGGCCCCTCCTCTTTTTTGCCCGCAATTCTTCCTGCCAACCACCTTTCCCTCGTACAACCCGCACAATGAACCCGTACCATCTTCCTGTTTGCAGAAGGCGGCGGAGACACGCTGAGTAAACGCCAGATACGACAAAGCATCGCAGTGCGATGTGAGGGGCAATTCAGAGGGATTATGAAGACTTCGAAGAGAGATTGGAGCGGGAAACGAGACTCGAACTCGCGACCCCGACCTTGGCAAGGTCGTGCTCTACCAACTGAGCTATTCCCGCAACAGAATGTCATTTACAAGTGATTGGAGCGGGAAACGAGACTCGAACTCGCGACCCCGACCTTGGCAAGGTCGTGCTCTACCAACTGAGCTATTCCCGCAACGGAATGTCACTTACAAATGTTTGGAGCGGGAAACGAGACTCGAACTCGCGACCCCGACCTTGGCAAGGTCGTGCTCTACCAACTGAGCTATTCCCGCAACAGAATGTCATCTGCAAGTGATTGGAGCGGGAAACGAGACTCGAACTCGCGACCCCGACCTTGGCAAGGTCGTGCTCTACCAACTGAGCTATTCCCGCATCGGAATATCACTTACAAATTTTTTGGAGCGGGAAACGAGACTCGAACTCGCGACCCCGACCTTGGCAAGGTCGTGCTCTACCAACTGAGCTATTCCCGCAACAATTTGGTTGTCTTTAGGCTGGCTGATGATTGGAGCGGGAAACGAGACTCGAACTCGCGACCCCGACCTTGGCAAGGTCGTGCTCTACCAACTGAGCTATTCCCGCATCGGGCTGGTTTGCACCAGTGCTATCATCAGATTTTTGGAGCGGGAAACGAGACTCGAACTCGCGACCCCGACCTTGGCAAGGTCGTGCTCTACCAACTGAGCTATTCCCGCAACTACCTTAAAACAGGCCGTACAGCATTTGGTTGCTTGCGCTACTGTACGGGAGCCGAATTATAAGAGCAGTCATTCCAATTGCAAGGGCTTTTTTGTCTGGTTGCGCGCGTTCGCTCAAAAGCTGGCCGAACTGTCGATTTTAGCAGCCAGCGCATGACAAACCCTTGCCGGGGAATCAGATCTTGAAGACGTGGCTGCGATAGAACTGCAGCTCGGCGATGGATTCGCGGATATCGTCCAGCGCCTGGTGGGTGCCGCTCTTCTTGAACTGATCCAGCAGTTCCGGCTGCCAGCGGCGTACCAGCTCCTTGATGGTGCTGACGTCGACGTTGCGGTAGTGGAAGAAGGCTTCCAGCTCGGCCATGTGCTTGACCATGAAGCGGCGATCCTGACCGATGCTGTTGCCGCACAGCGGGCTGGTGCGCTCCGGCACCCACTGGCGAATGAACTCGAGGGTCTCGGCAATGGCTTTCGCCTCGTCGTGCTGACTCGCCTTGACCCGGGCCACCAGACCGCTCTTGGTATGGGTGTTGACGTTCCAGTCGTCCATCTTGGCCAGCTCTTCATCACTCTGATGAATGGCGATGACCGGCCCTTCGGCCAGTACGTTCAGATCCTTGTCGGTGACTATGGTGGCAATCTCCAGTACCACGTTCTCTTCGGGGTCGAGACCCGTCATCTCCATGTCGATCCATACCAGGTTCTGCGCGCTGACTGTCATGATTGCTCTCTCTATTGGGAGGAATGGCGGAATTTTGCCAATTTGCATGTATCATACTGGCTTTGGATCTGTTCATAAACTGGCGAATCGAGTGGCAAAGAAAGCAAAACTCAATCTGGGTCAACAAAGGCGCGTCCAGGCCAACCGCGAACGGCGGCTGCAAAAAGATCACACCACAGTGGTGGATGACACCCTGTTTGGCCCCGCCATCGAAGGGGTGGTGATCAGTCGTTTTGGTCAGCACGCAGACGTGGAAGCGGTCGATGGCACCATCCACCGCAGCAACCTGCGGCGCAGCAGCATCAGCAGTCTGGTGTGCGGCGACAAGGTGGTGTGGCGTCCCGGCCTCAATGCCGCGACAGCGGGCGTCATCGAGGCGGTGCATCCGCGCCACTCGGTACTGACCCGGCCGGACTTCTACGACGGGGTCAAACCCATCGCCGCCAATATCGACCAGATCATCATCGTCTCGGCGGTGATGCCCGAGTTCTCCACCAACATCGTCGACCGCTATCTGGTGGCTGCCGAGGATGTGGAGATCCGCCCCCTCATTGTGCTGAACAAGGTCGATATGCTCGATGATGCCGCCAGAGCGCGCATCGAAAGCCAGCTCGAAACCTATCGCAAGCTCGGCTACGAGGTGCTGCTGGTGAGCTGCGAGAGCAGCGAAGGGCTGGATGAACTTAAAGCCGCACTGACCGACAAGATCAGCATCTTCGTTGGCCAGTCCGGGGTGGGCAAATCCTCGCTCACCAACGCCCTGATGCCGGGGCTGGATGTACTGACCGGCGAGATCTCCGAGAACTCGGGGCTCGGCCAGCACACCACCACCACGGCGCGGCTCTACCACTTCCCAAGCGGTGGCGATCTCATCGACTCCCCCGGGATCCGCGAGTTCGCCCTCTGGCATCTGGAGGCCGACCGCATCACCTGGTGCTTCGTTGAGTTTCGAGACTATCTGGGTGGCTGCAAGTTCCGCGACTGTACCCACAAGGACGATCCCGGCTGTGCCCTGCGCGCCGCGGTCGAGGCGGGCGCCATCAGCGCCGATCGCTTCCACAACTATCACCGCATCCTGGAAACCATGCAGGAAGCCCGTCACGGTCGCCAGCAAGCGCGCCTGTGACCCTAATAAACCTACGTTGATGATGAACATGAGCATTACTGACAACCTGAAAATTGCCGGTCAATACTGTCTGCCCAAGCACGCCCTCTCCCGTCTGATCGGCAAATTTGCCGCCGCCGAAGCGGGTAACATCACCACCAAAGTGATCGAGGCCTTTATCAAGCAGTATCAGGTCGACATGAGCGAGGCGCTGCACGAGAGTCCAGCCCACTACAAGAGCTTCAACGAGTTCTTCACCCGCGAGCTCAAGCCCGGTATCCGCCCCGTGGTAGAAGATGCCATGACTCTGGCCCTGCCGGTGGATGGCACCGTCAGCCAGCTCGGCCCGATCCAGCAGGGGCGCATCATCCAAGCCAAAGGTCACGACTACAGCGCCCGCGAGCTGCTGGGCGGCTATGAGGATCTGGTGGCGCCGTTCAAGGATGGCGACTTCGCCACCATCTATCTGGCGCCCAAGGATTACCACCGCATCCACATGCCGCTGGATGGCGTGCTGGAGAGCATGGTGTTCGTGCCGGGGGATCTCTTCTCCGTCAACCCGCTCACCGCCGAGAACGTGCCAAACCTGTTTGCCCGCAACGAGCGGGTGGTGGCCACCTTCCGCACCCCGCACGGCCCGATGGCGCTGGTGCTGGTCGGTGCGACTATCGTGGCCAGCATCGAGACCATCTGGGCCGGCAACATTGCGCCGACCAAAGAGAAGAAGGTGGTGCGCTGGGACTACGCCGGCGACGAGGCCATTACCCTGCAAAAAGGTGCCGAGATGGGGCTGTTCAAACTGGGCAGTACTGTCGTCTGCCTGTTTGGCCCGGGCATGCTGGCCGGTTTCGAGCCCCATCTGGCCAATGGCGTCACCACCCGCATGGGTCAGCCCTTTGCCAAGCTGGCGGAGCAGGCATGAGCGAGCAACCGAACGCCTCGCAGAAGAACAACCCGCTGCACGGGCTGACGCTGGAAGCCATCGTCACTGCGCTGGTCGAACACTACGGCTGGGAAGAGCTGGGGCAGCAGATCAATATCCGCTGCTTCACCGATAATCCCAGCATCAAGTCCAGCCTGAAGTTCTTGCGCAAGACCCCCTGGGCTCGGGAGAAGGTCGAAAGCCTCTACCTCTACGTCCAGCGCAAGCAAGCCAAATCGAAGAAGGAAGGGCAAGATGGCCTTTAAGATTACGTACACCTATAAAAAACAGGCCAAAGAGATCGGCTACGCGAACGATAAGTTCCGCAGCATCTACGACGCCATCGCCGCTGCCGAAGGGCTGGATCTCACCAGTTTTCACGCCATGGAGGCCCAGCTGGCTCAGGTTTGCCGCCGTGACAAAAAGAGCGTGAAAGATTATCAGGAGAACTACTTCAAAGAGTTGGGATTCTCCAACATCGTCATCGAACGGGATCTTCAGGAGTAACCATGCGCACCTTGACTCTGATGGCCGCCTCTCTGCTACTGGCGGCATGCAGTACACCGGAACAACATCTGGTTGGCAGCGATCGCGACAGCCACGGCTGTATCGGCAGTGCGGGCTATCAGTGGTCAGCACTGACTGGCAAATGTATGCGCCTGTTTGAAGAGGGTATCCGGCTCAATCCAACCGATGCCAGCCAGACCAGCAGCGCCTTCGTGCTGTTCAGCGCCGATCAGACGCAGGCCGAACTGCATCTACCAAGCGGCGAGCTGCTTGCGCTGACCCGTCAAGGTGCGGAGGGCAACTGGTCGTGGCAGGGCAGCGGCTACACCCTCTTTATCTGGAAGGGTTATGTGCTCAAGTCCGGTGACAAGGTGCTCTATCACGGGGAATAACCCCGAGGAATAGCGCACTGCGTGGTATCGGCGCGATACCCGCGAAAAAAATGCCGACCCAAGGGGTCGGCATTTTTGTATCTGACACAACCGGTTATCAGGCGCGGCTGAGGTAATCGGCCTGCCCTACCCACTTGTAGCTGGTAAGCTCGGTGAGCCCCATGGGGCCACGGGCGTGTAGCATCTGGGTCGAGACCGCCACTTCAGCGCCCAGACCAAACTGGCCGCCATCGGTGAAACGGGTCGAGGCGTTGACATAGACAGCCGCCGAGCCGGCGCCATTGACAAAACGCTCGGCATTGGCCAAATCATTGGTCAGGATGGCATCGGAGTGGCCGGCGTTGTGCTCGCGCATATGGGCCAGCGCCTCGTTCACATCCGCCACCAACTTGACCCCCAGGGTCAGCCCGAGCCACTCGGTATCGAAATCCTCCGGCCCCGCCTCGCACAGGTTATCGGCACCCGCCAACTGCGTCATGGCGTTGGACGCGGCCACCAGCATCACCTTGCGCTCGTTCATCAGCGTCACCAGCTGCGGCAGGAAAGCCGAAGCGACTTTCTCGTGTACCAGCAGAGTATCGAGGGCATTGCAGGCGGAGGGGCGCTGCACCTTGGCGTTGTCGATGACCGCCAGAGAGCGCACCAGATCGGCACTCTCGTCGACGAAAATATGGCTGATACCGAACCCGCCGATGATGACCGGGATGGAACTGTTCTCCTTGCACATCTTGTGCAGGCCGGCACCGCCACGGGGGATGATCATGTCCACATAGCGGTCGAGACGCAGCAACTCGCCGACCAGCGCCCGATCCGGGTTGTCGATGTACTGCACCGCCACCTCGGGCAGACCGGAGGCCGCCAAGGCATGCTGGATCACCCGCACCAGCTCCAGATTGGAGTGGAAGGTCTCGCGCCCGCCACGCAATATGCTGGCGTTGCCAGTCTTGAGGCAGAGGCTGGCGATGTCGATGGTGACGTTGGGGCGTGCCTCGTAGATGACGCCGATAACCCCGATGGGCACCCGACGACGAGAGAGCCGCAGGCCATTTTCCAGCACCCGGCTATCCATTTCGGCGCCGACCGGGTCATCCAGCGTGATCACCTTGCGCACATCCGCCACAATCCCGGCCAGCCGGGCCGGATTGAGCAGCAAGCGATCCAGCATGGCTTCTGACAAGCCAGCCTCACGACCGGCGGCAATATCTTTCGCGTTGGCAGCGAGGATCTGTTCACTGCGCGCCTCCAGCTCGTCGGCGATGGCGGCCAGCGCCCGGTTCTTCTGCGCCGTGCTGATGGAGGCCAGCTGATAGGCAGCTTCACGGGCCGCCTGCCCCATTTTCTCCAGACTCATCTCGGTTCCCTTTTGTTCATGCCGTGCCGCCCTGATTAGAGCAGCACCATATCGTCTCGATGGATGGCTACTGAACCATATCCATAGCCCAGTACCTGCTCAATCTGATCCGAGTGGACGCCGCGCAACTTCTCCAGCTCCAGATGGTCGTAACGGCAGATGCCGCGGGCCAGCTCAGCGCCCTTGGGATCGAGAATGCGCACCACATCGCCCCGAATAAAGTCGCCCTTGACCGCGACGATCCCCTTGGGCAGCAGGCTGGAGCCTTTCTCCTTCATGGCGGCCACTGCGCCCTGATCCACATGCACTTCGCCGTGAGGGGGCGGGCCTGCCAGGATCCAGCTCTTGCGCCCTTCCAGCGGGGACGCCAGCGCCGGGAACAGGGTGCCAATCCGCTCGCCCTTGGCAAGACGGCCGATCACCTCCGGCATCTGGCCGGTCGCGATCACCACGTTGACACCAGCGCGGCGTGCCACATCGGCGGCCTGCAGCTTGGTAGCCATGCCTCCGGTGCCGAGGCCGCTGACACTGTCACCCGCCAGCGAGCGCAGGGTATCGTCGATAGTCTGCACCTCTTCAATGAGCTGGGCATCGGGATTGGTGCGCGGATCGGCGGTAAAGAGCCCCTTCTGGTCAGTCAGCAGGATCAGCAGATCCGCATCCGCCAGAATGGCGGCCCGTGCGGAGAGGTTGTCGTTGTCGCCGACCTTGATCTCGGCGGTCGCCACCGCATCGTTTTCGTTGATGACCGGAATAATGCGGTGGTCGAGCAGGGTGCGCATGGTGTCGCGGGCATTGAGGTAGCGCTCCCGATCTTCCAGATCGGCGCGGGTCAGCAGCATCTGGCCGATATGCAGACCGTAGAGGTTGAACAGATCCTGCCATACCCGAATAAGCTGGGTCTGACCAACCGCCGCCAGCATCTGCTTGTTGGGCAGGGTTGGCGCCAGTGGCGGGTGACCCAGATGTTCACGCCCGGCGGCGATAGCCCCTGATGTGACGACCACGACCCGATGGCCTTGACGGTGCAAGGCCGCACACTGTCTGACCAGCTCGACCATATGGGCACGATTGAGCTGGGAAGACCCCCCTGTGAGCACGCTGGTGCCCAACTTGACGACTATGGTTCTGTTTTCCATGGGAGCATAAAGGCTAAAAAGTAAGGAATATCTTTATACCCACGGCCATGGAGCCCTGCAAGGCAATTAACGCCGGGGTGAGGAGATGAAGCAAATGCCCGGATGATTGCGGGCGGAAGGGAAGATGGCTGACTGATGGCCCGGCAAACAGCGGGATGCTGCTCGCCGGGCATCAGGGATCAAGCTGCGGTCACGGTCAACTCATTGGTGACCTGATCCGCTGGCGCTAACTGACACTCCAGAGCCGTCAGTTTGTCGCTGATGAGCTTGTAGAAACGGTTGAGGGTCCGCTCCACTTCTACCTGGTGCTTCTTGGGGATCGGCTTGTCCAGCCACTCACCATCAGCATTGTAGAAACCGAGCTGATAGTGGTAACGGAAATGGTGATCGTCCTGCTCCAGCACCAGCCACCAGCCCCAGAACTCCCGTTTGTCCGGCGCCGGCTTGGCGCTGACGCAGACCGACAGGCAGTCGAAACGATAACGCCCCTCTTCGCAGAGATCTTCGCGCAAATAGGGGCCAATGGCAGCAAACTGCCTCAGCAGTCGCTTGTAGGTCACTCTTTCAGACATGTTAACCTCCCTGTTAAACAAGCCGCGCCACCTCGGGATGGCGTCAGTTCTTTAGCGCAATGTCAGGTACATAAATGCTGTTTCAGCCACTCGACGATTTCGTCCAGCGCCTTGTCATACACCTCCAGCAAAGGCTGCTTGTCGAATACGATGGCCTTGCCGTTACGACTGGCCGCCGCCAATGCCCGTACATCCTGCTCGGGACAAATAAAATCTCGCTTGTGTCCAATACTCAATATCGGCACCGATGTGCGAGTCCCCAGTAATCCTTGAGTTTTAAGTGAAAAAACCTGGCACTTGGTACGCATGCCGTCCCACTGCGCCGCATCAGCCCCCAACCGGTTGGCCAAACTGTCCCGCATCATGCGCGGGCACTTGGCAAACAGCTCCTGATTGGTAAACACCTGATTGACCCCGGCGCCGACACAGACCACGGTGCGCAGCTTGAACGGTTCGATAAAGGCCAGTCTGGCTGCGATATTGCCCGCCAGACGCATCCCCACCATGGCGATACGCTGATGATCGACCCAGGCCACTTCGGAGAGGTAATGGAGCACCGCCTGATGGAGACGGCTGGTATCCTGCACCAGCGGCCAATGCTCGGCATAACCGACCCCGGGCATATCAAGGGAGAGCATGCCGATACCGTTGGGCTCGAGCCGTTTGAGATAGAAGTTGAGGAAATCGAGCTGCAGGGAGTCGATCCCGCCGCTGATGATCACCAGCGGCACCGGTTTTTCGGTCGTCGGCAGGTGGAGATAACCCTGAATATGCTTGCCGCGAAAAGGCACCTGGATCTCTTTGAGCGGCACCTTGAACAGGCGACCCGCCTCGCGATAGGCCATGTTACCGAGCAGCTGGGCCTGATCCGCCAGCTCGTCATCCTTGAGATGGGGATAGCTGGCGATGGAGTAGTAGCGCACCGCCTTGAGCAGCTGTTTCAAGGCGCCAGAAGGATCACCCTTCTCGCGCAGTTCGCGGCCCTGCTTGAAATAGTTGCCAGCCACCTGGCTCCACTCGTAGATCCAGTTGCCGGGCACATAGCCCTTGATGGTATCGAGATAGCAATCGTGGGTGCGCTCGCCGGTCGCCATGGCGATGCGGGCCAGGGTCTGCTCCACTTCGATGGGATCAGCCCCCTGCCAGGTCCAGGAGGGGCGGCGCAGCAGGCGATACCAGCTCTTTGACATGGATCCGTCGATAAACATCTCGTCTGACTCGGCTTGCGCCAGATCAGCCGCACTGGAGTTGGAGATCTCGGATGTTTCCAATACCTTCTTGACGCGGGTAAAGAGCTGTTCGGTCAGGTTTAGGTCTTCGTTCAAGTCCAAGATAGTATCCCATTCATATCAGGCAATAGCTCATCTTAACCACTTTTACTGCCCATCAGCCACCCTGCAACAGATTGATACACAAAAAAACAGGGCTCCAAATTGGAGCCCTGTGAAACCATTATTGCCGGTCGCGACCAATGGACGCAGTGAGCGTCACATCCCGCTCCCGTTACTTTTCGTCGCAGATCGGTGTGGCGAACTCCAGTGCCATATCCCACGGCTGTTCGATCCAGGTATCCTGCGGGATCGCCACTTCGAAATCGTCCAGCAGCGCTTCGCCCATCGGCTTGGCGAAAATCGCGATGAACTTGGCTTTCGGGTAGAGCTCGCGGATCGCCTTGGCGGTAGTGCCGGTGTCGACCAGATCTTCCACCACCAGCCAGCCTTCGCCGTCACCAGCGGTGGTGGCAGCCTTCACGACCACCAGCTCGCGCTGGCTGTCATGGTCATAGCTGGAGATGCAGAGGGTTTCCACATTACGAATGCCAAGTTCACGGGCCATCAGGGCTGCGGGCACCAGGCCGCCACGGCTGACCGCAATGATACCTTTCCACTGGCTGACAGGCAGCTGACGACGGGCCAGACGGCGAGCTTCACGTTGCAGGTTGTCCCACGACACATAGAACTTTTTCGGCATGTTATCGATCTCGAATAGTTATTTAAAAACAATCACTTAAAATAACAACATCCGCAATTATCCCTGCGGATGCCAGTAAATGGCGGCCCTTGCCCGACTGAATTCAGATTGCACTTCGACTGCCTCAGGGCTAAGCCTCGGCAGCAAATCTGATAACAATGGAAGCAAGATGGGCTTATCCGGCGATCGGTTAGATGATGTGTCCAAACCGCGGACAGGCTGTTGGGCCGATATGATAGCACCGTTTGCAGAGAAAATGCCTGGCAAACGTATGCCAAAAACAGGAAAAATCGGCATCACCCTCTCCATTCGGCACATCTAGAGCGCCAAACGACTAACCTGCCGTCCCTGCTGCCGAGTCCAAATGGGCTGTGCGGCAAATCGCAGATAAAAAAATAGCAGGGGGAGGATTTACCTCACGCACCTGCTGCTTTCTCGCCTCTGCCTGGTTGGGCAGCTCGTCTTAGCGACGAGTGACGAAGGGGTTAGGGTAGCTGAAAC
Source organism: Aeromonas sp. ANP5 (assembly GCF_963870295.1). Classification (NCBI taxonomy): domain Bacteria; kingdom Pseudomonadati; phylum Pseudomonadota; class Gammaproteobacteria; order Aeromonadales; family Aeromonadaceae; genus Aeromonas; species Aeromonas sp. ANP5. The sequence goes on from NZ_CAWMRY010000003.1 coordinate 147,945, forward strand.
CCTGGGTATACAAAGAGGGGGCAAACCAATAGGTTGAGTTGCTGCCTGGCATATTGAAACTCCTGATTGCTTAACAAGTTACGTACCTTTAATGCGGGCTCAAATCCTTGAACGAACACTCGGTTCCATGGAGGCGCACTTGCTTTGCTTCAGTTCCCTGGAGGCTTTCATCGTCATCCTGACGGGTGGCGAACCACGGGAGCTAATTTACCAGTCGGTGCGTTAAATTCAATATTTTTGTGAGATCGGTCACACATTTTCTTTTCTATCGGTCAGCGTCGTCCGAACCTGACGATCGTACTGCCTGGTTGCCATCAGCCAGCACAAGCTGCCTGCGATTTGCGCTGATTGCTCACATTTTTGTGTGATTGACTGTATTATCGTTATCCTCTTCCCCGGCCCGCTGATGGGGCCCTGTTAATTCCGTGCTGGTAAGGAGTCCCGACGTGGCACAGCTTAGCTCTCTCTCTCCCAAACTGATTTGGCATTTCTTCGAACAGATCTGCTCCATCCCCCACCCTTCCAAACATGAAGCCAAACTGAGCGCCTGGATCATCCAATGGGCTCAAGGGGAAGGTCTGGCGGTCAAGCAGGACAAGGTCGGCAACATCATCATCAAGAAACCGGCCACCCCGGGGATGGAAAACCGCAAAGCCGTGGTACTGCAGGCCCACATCGACATGGTGCCGCAGGCCAACGCCGACACCAAACACGACTTCGCGACCGATCCCATCGATGCCTATGTCGATGGCGAGTGGGTCACGGCCCGTGGCACCACCCTGGGTGCCGACAACGGCATCGGCATGGCCGGTTGTCTGGCCGTACTGGCTGACAAGACCATCAAGCACGGTCCGCTGGAAGTGCTGCTGACCACAGACGAAGAGACCGGCATGACCGGCGCATTCGGTCTGGAAGCGGGCTGGCTGGAGGGCGAAATTTTGCTCAACACCGACTCCGAAGAGGATGGCGAGGTCTATATGGGCTGCGCTGGCGGTGTGGATGCCAATATCCGCTTCCCGCTCGAGCTGGTTGACGCCAGCGAAGGCGAAGCGTTCGAGCTGGCCGTGAAAGGGCTGCGTGGCGGCCACTCAGGTTGCGATATCCATCGCGGTCGTGGCAACGCCAACAAACTGCTGGTGCGTCTGCTCAAAGCAGCCGAGCCGCTGGGTGTTCGTCTGGCCGAGATCCACGGCGGCACCCTGCGCAACGCCATCCCGCGCGAAGCCCGTGCCACCCTGCTGGTGCCTTCTGCCAGCGTAAACGAGTTCAAGGCGATGGTTGACCGCTACACCGGGATCTACCAGACCGAACTGGCCGCCACCGAGCCGAACCTGACCGTGCTGGTCAACAACGCCGCCAAACCGGCCAAGTTGATGAGCGTCTCCCTGCAGCAGCGCCTGCTGGATGCCCTGATGGCCTGCCCGAACGGCGTGATGCGCATGAGCGATGCCATGCCCGGCGTGACCGAAACCTCTACCAACCTGGGGGTCATCAAGACTCAGGATGGCGAAGTGTACGTCCAGTGCCTGATCCGCTCCCTGATTGACTCCGGCCGCGAGAGCATCGAGCAGATGACCCGCTCCCTGTTCACCCTGGCAGGCGCCAGCTGCGAATTCACCGGTGCCTACCCGGGTTGGGCGCCGAACGTGGACTCCCCCATCATGGCGCTGGTACGCAATAGCTACCAGACCCTGTTCGGCACCATGCCCAACGTGATGGTGATCCATGCCGGTCTCGAGTGCGGTCTGTTCAAGAGCGCCTACCCAGAGTGGGACATGGTCTCCTTCGGCCCGACCATCCGCGGTGCCCACTCCCCTGACGAGAAGGTACATATCCCGGCGGTCGAGCGTTTCTGGCAACTGCTGGTGCACGTGCTGGAAGCGATTCCGGCCAAGTAAGCCAGCCCGGATAAAACAACAAAACAAAGCCCCGCACTGCTGCGGGGCTTTTTGTTGTCTGTTCCAACCTGACGTTGGCGCTTACCGGATGCCGCGCGCCTCGCGGATCCACTCCCAGGCTTGCTGGATCTCCTGGGTCTTCTCCTTGGCCATCTCCATCATCTCCGGCGGCAGCCCTTTGGCGGCCAGCTTGTCCGGATGATGCTTGCTCATCTCCTTGCGGTAGGCGCGCTTGATATCCTGATCGCTGTCGCTCTCGCTCACCCCAAGCAGCTGGTAGGCATTCTTGAGGCGATCTGCAGAGGGTGCCGCCTGCCGATACTGCTGACCACCGGAATGGCCCCCCTGATACTGGCCATGAGCCTGATTGAAGAAGTTCATCTGCGCTTCGGCCATCGCCAGAATGCGGGCCAGCTCGATGCGGCTGAAGCCCAGTTCGTCGGCAATGGTGTGCAAAATGGCGCGCTCGCCCTCCTCCACCCGCCCGTCGGCAAAGGCCGCCTGCAACTGCACTTCGAGGAAGAAGCGCAGAATATCGCGCTGCCCCAGACTGGCACGGCGGAACTCGGCCAGGGTCTCGCGTAGCGGGAAGTCGGCCTCTTTACCGAGACGAAACGACTCCTGCGCCCGGGCACGCTGTTCGCCCGCCAGCCGCATCCGATCCATCAGGTTGGAGGCAACCCGGATCTCCTGTTCGGTCACCTGGCCGCTGGACTTGGCAATATGGCCCATCACCGAGAAGGTGGCGTGGAAGAAGACGGCTTGCTGCTCCTGACTCGGGCCGCGACGAAACGCCCCCTGCAACCCCATGCCACGGTCGAAACGGTGGCCGATCCAGAGGCCAATCAGGGCGCCGATGATATTGCCGAGCAGAAAACCGAAGAAGGCGCCCAGCACCTTACCCCAAATACGCATGGTTCAAGACCTCTTGAAGTTAATGAGTGCGGGCCTGGAGCTGGTCATCCAGCTCGTGCAGTCGATCGACCGTGCCGATATCGCGCCACTCGCCAGCGAGCAGGCTGCCGCCCACCCGCCCTTGCGCCATCCAGTCACGGAGCAGGGGCGCCAGTTTGCGGGCGCCGCCCGCGAGACCGGCAAAGGCCGCCGGATCATATAGTCCGACCCCGCTGAAGGTAAACGCTGGCGTATCCATGACTCGCCCCCCTTGCAGGGCAAAGTCCCCGCTCGGGTGCTGGGGCGGATTGGGTACCAGCCAAAGGTGGGCCAGATCATTGCCAAGGGGCTGGCTGACCAGAGTGTGATAATCGAGATCGAGCCAGGTATCGCCGTTGATCACCAAAAAGGGGTCAGAGCCCAGCAGCGGCAGCGCCTGCACAATGCCGCCCGCGGTCTCCAGTGCGCTCTCCTCGGCTGACCAGTGGATGGTCACCCCAAGCGCACTGCCATCACCCAGGCTCTCGACCAGCTTGTGGCCGAGCCAGGCGTGGTTGATCACCAGCTCGGTCACGCCAGCTGACTTCAACTTTTCGATATGGTGGACGATGAGCGGCTTGCCCCCCACCGCCAGCAGCGGCTTGGGCAGCAGGTCGGTCAGCGGGCGCATCCGCTCGCCACGGCCAGCGGCCAGGATCATTGCCTTCATGGTTTCACCCCAGCGTTGGCGATCCCCGGCAACACCACCTGCTCCAGCCACTGACCAAAACGGGCCAATACCGGATAGGCACTACCGTGAGTGCGACAGACATCCACCACGTAGCCGAGGGTGCGGGGAATATCCTTGAGATAGCCGGACTTGCCGTCGCGATGATAGAGCCGAGTAAAGATTCCGGCAGCTTTGAGGTGGCGCTGCATGCCGGTCAGGTCGGCATCACGACGGAAACTGGCATAATCGAGCTCGCCAAGCAGACCCGCCTGTTGCAGGGTGGCAAAGCCGTGGCACATCCCTTCATCGATCACCTCGTCCGGCCAGCGCACGTAGCAATCTTTCAGCAGGGAAACCAGATCATAAGTGAGCGGCCCGATGACCATATCCTGAAAATCGATGATGGCCAGCCGGCTGCTCTCGGGGGTATCCCCGCCACACACCATCAGGTTGCGACTGTGAAAATCTCTATGCATCACCCCCTGCGGCTGGGCCAGATTGCAGGCGGTGAGACAAGCAAAGGTCTCGTCCAGCAGTTGCTGCTCTTCATGGCTCAGAGTCAGTTGCAGATGATGGCCAAGCAGCCACTCGGGGAAAATGCTGTTCTCCCGCGCCATAAATGCCGCATCGAAGGGTTCAAGCGCCAGTTCAACCGCCCCCAGGCGGGGCAGCAAATCAATCGCCTTGCCATACCAGGCCAGCACATTGTGCTCGTTCAGGCAGCTGATCAGCTGGGTATCGCCCAGGTCACTGACCGCCAGCAGACCCTGCTCATAGTCCACCGCCTTCACCTCTGGCGCCAACAGCTGACGCGCCTGCAAGGCGGCCGCGTTACGAACAAATTCATGATTTTTTTCGGTTTTCGGATTGGCATCCACCCACACCAGACCACCACCGCGATAGTAGCGGCGGAAGCTGGCATCACCGGAAATGAGGGTAAGCGTGAGAGTGGCATCACCGGAAATACGGCGTGCCCACTGCAATAGCAGGGAATCGCGATCGTGCATAAGTAGAGGACCAAGGTGGAAAGCAGCACTTGGCTGTTAGCCCTGGCCGCAATAATGCTTTATCATTGCCGGCTAACATAAAGCAATGACATGCAATGTCAACTCGATGAAACCTGTCGTAAAATGCATGCCTTGGATCAACCGTATCTATCACGGATTGCACGAGTCTTTCAGACCTACAATCCCAATAGATTCAATGCTGTATGTTATGCGGAGTGTTATGGATTGAGTAATTACGATTTGCCCCAAGATACCATAGGAGGGCTACGCAATGAAACATCTGCAACTCCGGCGCTACCGTTACTACCTGCATTGGAATGTCCCAAAAGAGCTTAGGGATCACAGCTTCTTCCGAGGCAAAGCGATTTATGCCAAGTCCCTCCAGACCAGCGATTTGCAGCAAGCAAGGCGAATGCGGGACGCTATCGTTTCGGAGTTCATGGGCTTACTAGAGCGAGTAAGAGAAGTTCCCAGACAACGGCATTTCAACACAATCCTCTCAGAGATACGGCAGACAGTTGAGTCATACCGCCCTTCAGACGCTCTCTGTGCAGCCTCCGACGCACCATTGGCCCCGATGATAGGTGTTCCCCTTCCCCCCGCACACATTAGCTTACGGAAAGCTGTAGACGGCTTCATAAAAGGGAATGAAGACAAGGTACACAAAGCCATTCTCAGCAAAGCACGCTCTGGGGCCAAAAGCCTCTTAACTGTTTTGAATAAGCGGGATGTTCCTCTTTCTAGCATTCAAGCGAGGGATGTAACTCTCTGGCTTCAAAGTATCAGTACAGATAAAAGCGATTGGACACGTAAAGGCTATCGCTCCGCATTATCATCATGTTGGGAATGGTGTTACTTAAATAAGCAAGCAGAAGGAACAAATCCATTTTTAGGAGCAAGATTCAAATCTGGAATTGCACCAAAGAAGTATGAACCATTCACACATGAACAATTATCAGTGATCATAAGCCGAGCATCACCTCAGTTGAAGGCCCTGATAAAGTTCGGGCTAGTTACTGGCTGCCGGATTGGGGAGCTTGTATGTCTAGGCGTTAATGATTTCGAGATAAAAGGGAATGTTCACATAATAAAAATAACTGATGGGAAAACTTACAACTCTATTCGCGGCATCCCACTACCGGAGCATTTATGGCATGAATTAAAGGACTACATCATCAATGGTCTTTGGCTTGATCGTTATGGGAAAACCTCTCCAGCAGGATGGTCAGCAAAGTTTGGTAGACTTAAAGCTGAAGTTACGGGGGAAAGGGATAAGAAAAATTGCTTCCATAGTTTCAGAGGCATGACCATTACAGCTTATGAAAATGCAGGTATCCCAGAAGGGATAACCTCACAGATAGTGGGGCACAGTAAACAAGGTTTAACCTTATCCTATGGACTTTATTCATCTGGATACAATTACATTCACCAGATAGCAGCAGTCGAGAAAATGTTAAATGAAGATACAATGAAAAACTTTTTAGCTCTATTAAAATAATTTAATAAGTTAACCATAGTAGAAAAAGTAACCGCAAAAAACCCTGTGGCTCTTGCTAGGGAGGCCACAGGGGAAAACATGAATTACCGAAAACAGTCCAAGCAAATAATTAATTACCGGAAGAGGTTTTCTCTCCTATAAGTGAGGGGATACTCCCCATTTATTATTAGGAGAAAAACTCCCCGTTCTTTGGGGTTTTAACATTGAGCATGAAAGCAGTCTTTTGATAATCCAGACCAGCCTTCAGCCCCTTGCTCACCAAATCCATAGCAGCAATTACAGCAGTAAGAGCTTCAGGGCATTCAGCTTCAGCCAAATAATTCTTAGCTGACCCATTCTTACCCGTCAGGACAGATGGGACATAACCAGTAGCCCCCTTACAGGCCAAACGATGATAATTACTGAAGGCATGGCGGCCCATAGCCCCTCCGCATTCCTTAATCGTATCGTTCATTTCCTGCCGTACCTTCTCGTACTTATCCAGCAGTTCAGGAGACACAGCTACAGATTCAGCAATAGCAGCAGCTTTATAGATGTTTCCCTTGGTCAGCTCATCAAACGCATCAAATACTGCGTCCTCGAACTCTTCAGAGCAGTATGCAGCGAATGCCAGCAGCCCCCGCTTATTTACCCATGTACCGCCATTTCGGCCCCGACTGGAAATTAGGGAGAATTTACCTATTTTATCTTCGTCAAGGTAACGAATCCAACCGTTCAAAGCGTTTACATGCCCACCTTCTTCAGCCCATGCTTGGCTTAGGACTGTTGCGCTATAGAGCCCTTGTTCATCTGAAGGGATTGTGAATTGTGTATTTTTAAATTTAATGTTCATTGTTTATGTCCATCCATGAGAGGGGCTAGGCTTCACCATTTAGATCCTAATGGAAATTATCCGAAATTCGGACATTTGCTTACCTAGCCCCAGATTCTATTTCTTACGCTTGTGTTTTACCCAGAAGCTCACGGAAGTTTGTGCAAGCCTTGGGGAGATTCTTGATAATGTATTCTGCACTCTTACGGGAACGTACCTTAAAGGATGTCCAGCTAATCAGCATGGCTACCAATTCAGTATTACCTTCATCAATAACGTCCCAGATTTCACCTGCACCAACAAGATCATAAATAGCGTCCATAATTTCTTGCTTGTAGGCTTTATTCTTGTCTGCCATTTCTACGGCATGATCCAGTTGCTCAGATGCTTTCTCGTAATCTTTGTAGTATTCATAGCTAGGGGCCAATGTAAATTCACCAATGTCGTAATCAGTGCCAGAAACATAAGATTTGTTGTCAAGGTAATAGGCATAAGCAGCAAGGCCAAGCAGGTTAGTATAAGTACCCATAGGCTTATCATTCCCTGACTTGATAATGTCAAGTTCAATGAGTTCAGCGCCGAGAGTATCAACGTGCCATGAATACCAATCGAAGGGAGCGGCTTTACGGTTAGTAATACCTTTCAATTCACAGTAGGCACGGTGAAGGTCATTCAGGTAATACATGCCATCAAAAATACGGACTTCAGCAATCGTGGAGCACAGTTCTACAGTTTGGATGTTTTGAGTTTTCATTTATTGGTTTCCTTTATGTTGTGCCTCTCCTGCCGTCCCTTCTCTTACTGCCCCACACGCTTAAACCAATAGGCAAGCAAGAGCAGCAGAAAAAGCACGACATAAAGAAGCGTGTGATGTTGTAGCCAAAGGGATTGGCTTGTCTTGAGATAGGGGGGATTAAGTGTATCCTCTGGCTAGTTGTGCCTGTTCAGACAGAGGGATTTATGAAAGAGAGTGCGATGGAAAAAAGAATAGAGAGAGCGAACCAACAATGGCAAAGAATTCAACGAACTAAACGTGCAATGCCATACTTGATCTATCAACTTGGCCCAAGTCTTGTGCCTTGCCATCCTCAGTGGCATGGCTTGGTACTACCTGTTGATGATCCATGGTGGGAAACGCACTTCCCACCCAATAGCGAGGAATGCAAGTGTTCGGTGCGTCAAGTTTCAAAGTATGAGTATCAGAAGATCCTGGCATCAGGCAGTGCCAAGACTCAGGTTGAAAGCTAGTTTAAATTCCGGTTCACAACACAGTCGGTGAGCAATTCAATAGCCTCTATACAGAGGAAACATCTGGCATACCTACAAGAAGGGGTTAACTTCACGCTGGCAGCTATCTGAGCGAGGCTTCATTTGGTGTGTCCAGCCCACTCCATAACGTGCTCTTACGTGAGATTGTTATAGTTCGCAGGGTAATCCCCTTGAAGATTTCACGTAGGAGCGCGTGTTGATAGCTACGCAGCCAGTAGATCTTTAATCTTCTTGTGTTTATTTATTGCTGTTCTTTTTTCTTGCATTAAAAAGAAAAGGCCCACTGAGTCCAGCGAGCCTTTACGGATCGTATTTCTCTCCTATAAGTGAGGCTAAACGCTATGACTTAAAGCTATGCAAAAGCGTATTGAGATTCCAAGATCTCTTCTATGTTGAGCTGCCCTTTACTATGCGGCTTGGGTAGCTTTTTAAGGTCGTCTTCCATCATCTGTCCCTTCAAATCCTCAATGATTTGCCCAAGCGGATCAGCCTTATAAAGCTCAACCATCTGTTCTCGAACAATACGGAACATCTGATCGGTATTAGCTGCATGTGTCCCGAAAGAATCGTGGATCAATGCGAAGTGCTTAATGCCTTCCTTCATGCAGGCGCATACAGTCATCATCAAGTGCGTGGCATCAAGAGAATGAACAACGTTAGGGGCTATTGCGTCCCTCTGTTTATTTTTATCTAGCTTTTCTGTCTTGTATTTAAATGATACCTGCATTCTCGGAGCCTTTTTACCCTCTCCATCCTCTCCATAAGTTGGATCGTAAAAAGATAGCCCCTTAACCACGCTATCAAGGCGGCCTGTCTTTTCATCCCTGTATCGCTGTTCAACACGGAATCCAAGCGGTGTTGTCCACCATACATCTGTACCAGCCTTATTGATCAAGCTGGCGAGCTTCTTCAGTTCTGCCATCACCTGTGCAGGGACAACCACAGTCTCAACCACAGCTTTATAAATTAGCCAAGCAAGGAAGCAGCCCGCCGTGTTCAGTTCGGCTTCGTCTTCCCAAGGGAACACATCCTTTACAGCTTTACCTTGTGTGTAGGCGATCTTCTGGGCCTTTTCATAAGCAGGATCTAGTATGTCTGCACGAAGCTGCTTCCCGAACCCGTATTCAGCAGAGCCGTAGGGATAGGTCATTACAGAACGCTTGGTAATAGAGCGTAAGAGCTTCCCATTCTTCCAAGCATCAGGCCAAGAGATCCACTTATCCGCCTGTCCCTGCCATCCCTCGTTCTTGACTCGCAATTCCCCAGAGACAACCTGATCCAAATAAGCGGCCACTTTGTCAGCCACAATTTGGTAAATGTCACTAGGCTTATCACCTGCCAAAAGGTTTACAGCTCGTCCTGTAGTCTCACAGCGGGTAGCCATGCCAAGGTGTTGAAGACCCGAACAGGAGCCATCTAAAGCGATAGGCATACGGCTTTCATACTTGGTAGGCCCGCCCTGTGTCTTCAATGCTTCATCTATTTCAAAGCAACAGGCTAGGAACTGGAACGGTTTATCAGCAGCTTCCCATTCACGGTACTGTAGCGGGCCACTGGCGATCATCTGGATCATGTCGATGTTCGCATCAGTCCACTTTACACGGTCAGCATGTGCGGCCTTATCTTCGCCCCAGACGTTCGCTGTGTGCCAGCGTAGCCAATACCAGCCCCGTTCCCCAAGCTCAATGCCTACGTCAAATTGAAGCATGGCCTTAATGTAGTCTGGCCCTTGTGGGTTGATCCCGCCTTGAGTTACAGCATAGACACGGCCACGGAAATCTACTTGGTGAGGCATGTAGCAAGATGAATAGGCAGACAGCTCCTTAGCTGTAGCCAAATTACGGGCAACGTCCATCCATTCCGCAGCATGAGAATGGTTGTTCTTATGCCGTAGTTCTTCCCGCTTCCTCCATTCAAGATGGTCGTTTACCCAACGCTGCTGGGACTTTGATAATGTGGCAATCCACACCTCCCTGTTATTGAATGCTTCGTTTTTCGTCTTGGCTTCATGCCATGTCTTTAGTATTTCTGCTGCTTCGTCAGAATAACGAGGTTTAGGCGTTTCTGTATGCGCTACCAGTTCAGGGAGTGACCCGATAGAAATCCCAGCATCTAGCGCATACTGTATCAGGTTCATTATCCGCTTATTGATTCGCCAGCCTGTATCTTGCGCATAGTTCACTGCATTAAAGACCGTTGCAAGGCGGGGATCGTTTCTTTCATCCAGACTCTCTAGGTAACTGCGTGTTGCTACCTTTACAAATGGAATTGGTAGCTGTGCTGTTGATAGGTAGCCACCACCAATAACTAGACCATTCCCCCAATTAGTTGGAGGTACGATCATTGGCGTATTGTAGTAGGCAATGTCTAGCTGATGCTTAATACCGTCAGCGATCCATTCACCAACCTTGCCGTTTATCCGCAGATAATACTCCGTCTTCTTTCCCCCTTGTACCATCTCTTCATAGAAGTATTTAGTCACTTCCTTAATAATGAGCATCACACGTAGACCAACGTTACCTTCAAACGTCTTTGTTTTAAGGGACTGGTCAACCCCAGCGACTTTACTAATAAATGAAAGGGTATCTACGCGCTTACGTTCCTCCCCTTTCTGACGCATACGCTTAATCGCCTTCTTGTATTCTTTGGCGTGGTTAGTTTGCAGCTCTTGCAGCAAGAACATGTGAGAAAGGCGCGCACCAATCTTCATACTTACGTTACAGCGGGACTTCCTTCCCATACTGAAATCAATACAGTCTGACAGAGCCTCAGCAATAAATAGGTGCAGGTTCTCTTTTGTCAGCTTACTTAATGCTTTACAGGATTCAGCGTCATTTGTCGGCTTACCTTTCTCATTTGCCTCACGCCACCTACTGATCTTATTCTCAAATACATTAATAAGCCGTTCCAGAGAGTGCTGAATAAGGTAATGTTCTGGCTTCCTCTGTGAGTGTCGGCCATCTTGAGCCAGCTTATCCATTTGTTTCTGGACACGGTTACGGGCTTCACGTTGGCACCTTTCTTCCCTAGCAATTTGGACATAATAAAGGTCGATCATTTTTTCTTCTCGTTGTTTTTGGTTTTGGATTTTCTCTCCTATAAGCGAGGGGAAAGGCCCATAGAAGAGAAGAAGGTGATGGGATGTTGTGATGGGTTGTTGAGGGGTCGATTGATGGGATGGTTAGGAGGCGTTATTGCTCACTATTTGCGATTTGACGTTTACTGAACTCCTCACGCGCAATCCGTTTAATTTCAAGCTGCTTGCGCTTCAGTTGTTTTACCTTCTCAGGGTCTTCAGAATTCGCTGTGTGCATTGCGATGAAGAATGCTTTAACCTCTGGGACTCCTACACTGACAAGCGCATTTTTTATGGTATTGAAACGTGTTGCGCCTACACTAGGCATCGCTTGTTGTTCTGCCGGAGCACACTTTTGACCAGTGCTGTCTGAAAGTGTGGTTTCCTCTTCTGGTGATACAGGTTCAGCTTCAGAAGTGATGATAGGTAGACCACTATGATAAGGAGCTACCGGAGCACACTTTTGACCAGTGCTGTCTGAAAGTGTGGTTTCCTCTTCTGCTTCCTCAGCCTCTTGTAGTGCCTTGGCTACTTGCTCTGCTTCTTCCTGCAATTTCTTAGGGTCGTTCTTCTCCTTACCAGCATCAATGATTTTCCTGATACCTGATTCGGACATACCAACCTCATTGGCCAGCTCTTTTACAGTGCTAGTCCCATTATCGAAACTAAGGCGAATGTAGGCATCACGAAGATCTGTGTGCTTCTGATGAAGGGTTTTGCCGTCCTCCCCTTTTAGATCCCTGTATGCTGTTTTCAGCATTCTTCCTGTTATTTTATTGTCGAACACCTTTTCACGGATAATCTCAAGGGAGAGAATTCCCTTATGACGAAATGCAGTGTCCCCAGAATCATAAAGCTTATCCAATACTGAATGGACATCCTTAGCTGTATTCCTCAATCCATGATGCAGGTTTGTTTTCATGGAATAGGCGGCCATCTCATTTTCAGACGCATACTCCTTCAATTCCCATTGTCCAGCGGGAATCTCTTCACGATTTAATTTCTTGTACGCTTCAAGACGGTGGAACCCATCAAGCAGATAGTGTTCACCATCGAACAGACCAATGTGTATTGGGGAATGCCATTTCACATTCTTCAGAATAAGGGCCTTATAATCTGAAATAGACACCCTGCTCATTTCAGTTCTGTATTGGTATTTTTCATCCACGATAATAGAAGCAATGTTGATAGGTGCTGCTGTGCATTCCTTCTCACTGGACTCTACCTGTGCTTCTACCGGTGCTGCCTCTTGTGCCACCTTATTCGCTTCCTTCTTCACTAGGCGTAGGCTCTTACCTTTTTGCTTCTTCCCCATTTCTATTTACCTTGCTTGCCGTGAGAATGTGCTGCACATCCTAGACACAAGGGAATAAAAGTTGAAGTATTTCAAATAGAACTATAGGAATGTACTTGATTTGACATAGAGGGATCTGGTTGCTCTGAGTCTCTGTTATCCCTTCATTATTAATACTACGTTATGGATAATGGACTCATTCCCCTTTGGCACTATTCCTACTATGTCAAGATAGGTAGGTATAATTACAATTACTAATCTTCAGATTGATTATTCTCGGGCTATGCTGAAGCTTCTCATAGAGTCTACTAGGTAGATACTATTATTAATTACATTGTTATAACCATAATAGATACACCCTATAGCTATCTAAATGTTACCCCAGAGGAATCTTTTATCCTATAAGTGAGGGGACACTCTGAGGTACAGGGAAGACATGGATAGGCCACACTTTCAGACAGCACTGGTCAAAAGTGTGCTCAGGGGAACAGAGGGAACAGCCAGGTCAAGCAGGTGATGGGACGGAAGGAGGGCGGAAGGGAGCAAGAGGGAACGGGAAGGGAACGGAAAGTTGACCAAACAGGGGCTTGCAGATGGACAGCGAAAGATTCAGCCACCAGAGCCCGCCTATTCGCCTCTCAGATCATTCTGGGCTGCGTGAGTGGCATTACATGGCCTTGTCACAGTCGATCTCAGAGACGCTTCTGGTGGCCTTCTCGTTCATTTCGTGGAGATTATTAAAAACAAGAAAGCCCCTGCTGCTACAAGGGCTTATGAGTAATGGTTAATCGACCAAGGCCCAAACGTAAGTAGGCACCTTGCCAGCATCCCAGATCCTACCGCTGGCGATCTCTGCCCTCCGGTGATCCACTGCTGCTAATACTGTTGCCGCTTCTGCTGTGCTCTGTGCCAGTGCCTTCTCGTACATCCTCTCAGCCACCTGCTCAAGGCTTTCTATGCTCTTGAACTTCCGCAGCTTTATCAGTAATTCGATCATCTTAAGCAATCCTCCCCGAAGCGATACAAGCGTGACACCATGCTGTGTGGAATGCGTCAGTCCAGCCGCTCACAGTGTATGTAGATCCGTTGATTGCGATCCGATAAAATCCGTTCCCAAGTGCTTCAATCCTCATTCTAACTCTCGCAGGTTGTATGGTTGATTGATCCGCTAGGTCTATCGACAGTTGGCGCTGTTGATAGGCCGCTCCCTCTTCTCTTGCTTATGCTTTCTCTTCACCTTCCCAGTAACGTTTAACGGTTCGTGTACTTACCCCGAGCCTTTCGGCTGTTTTGGATTGGCTCAGGCCCTCTCTTTGAGCCTTGGCGACTGCCTCTCTGGTTTCGGTAGCCGCAGGGCGCCCCATCTTCTTACCTTTAGCCTTGGCCCGTTCAATGCCTTCTCTGGTGCGCTCCTTGATCCTCTCTCGCTCAAACTGAGCAAAGGCAGCCATCAGTTGCATCATCAGCATTCCTTCCGGCCCTGTGATGTTCTTCACTGGTAGGTCAAGGCTGACTACCTCAATCTGCTTTTCTTGGAGTTGCTTGATCGTGGTTTGTACGTCAATGCTGTCACGGCCAAGACGATCTAGCTTCAAGACCACAAGGCGATCACCTGCCTCTAGCTTGTGCTCTACCAGAGCCTTGAACTCAGGGCGTTGCATAGCCTGCATACCGCCAGACACAACTTCACTGATTACCCTGCTGTCCTGAACCTCATAGCCCGCCTTACGGATAGCAAGGATCTGAGCCTCTGTATCCTGATCGAATGTGGATACTCGGCAATAGGCAAATGTACGCATCTCGTTTCTCTAAGTGGTGACAACAATTGGTGACATAATCTCGGGGTGGTGACAACAAGTCAAACCCCTAAATTAATGCCGTGATCAATTAGACCTAAACGAGGTGACATAAAACGATGGTTTGTTGCCGCCGTCAGATGGTTAATGAGTGAGCAGATGCAGCCGTATTCCTTTGGCCTTGTCCTACATGAGAGAGAACGTGATTGCTTGTCCGTGATTAGGCATAAAGTAAAACAGCGGTGATACCTGTACCTGCTCGATGGGGGGTACGGGGATAAATGAAGTCGGTCATCTACTCAAGATGGGGTCACACAAAATTTTTCAAAATTTATACACAACTCCCAATAGTAGAAAGTCAAATTAAAACTCTATAGACTATTCCTGAATACCAACCTTAATTACTAGATGGATACTAACTTGAAAGTAAATAAAATAACCTTCCAAAATGTAGTGATGATGTTCAAAAGTGCTGAAATAACTGAAGATGGGAATTTAGAAATTAATTTCGATGTAAGAATTTATGAGCAGGCACAAAACTTTTCGATTTTAAATGAAAAGTACAAAACAGCTTTCATGATTGTCGATGGCAGGATGATGGGACTGTCATTTCTGACATCCAATGGCTTCGATTCCATAACTTATCACATAGAATAAATAAAAGCGGAGCATTTAGCCCCGCTTATAATCTCTCTATCACACGATAGTTTTATTTTTTCAAATCAGAGAGAGGCTTGTTAACTACATCCTCAAACTGCTTGAGTGTCTCCTGATACTCTCTTAATTCACGAGGAATAAGTGTATCAACAGTTTTAAGCATCCGCTCCAAATTCTCTGGCAGCTTGGGAGTTGCAGCATCAATCCCTTTCATTAGCCGTTCCACATTATCAGGCAGCTTAAAAGTTGCAGCTCCAGCACCTTGAATCAGCTGTTCCACATGATCAGGTAGCTTAAAAGTCGCAGCTCCAGCACCTTGAATCAACTGTTCTACATTATCAGGTAGCTTAGGAAGTGCAGCACCAGCATCTTTCAGCAATTCTCCCAAACCAGCAGGCATAGGCGGAACTTTTGGCAAATCCCTAATTTGAGCACCCATCAGGCCGGAAACCACATTAGCATGTTTCAACAATTCAGCATGCCGATTATTAAAATTTGCAAACTGCTCTGAAATAGCAGCCCCTACTTTTACCGCATCAATACTAGGAATAGGGTGATTATCAAGAACAGTTTTAAATTTGGGGATTTGATAGTTTTCTACACCCTTGCCAAGGGCATTATAATTAGCAAGAACATCACCAATCTTATTATTCTCAACAGTTGATCCAAGTTTGGTAAAATTTAAAGCTGAAGACTGCGGATTATTATTAAGCTGCTGCATGGCATTATTAAGCTGCTGCATGGCATTGTGCCACCCACCAGAAATACCATTGATTTCAGCGATGATGTCTAACGCTTGAGCTAGTTTTATTCCCTTTTCCTTGACGAGCTTCTTGGCTTTTTTACGGCAAAATTCGATAGTATTACCGGAAGGGAATTTGATGTGATCGTTTTGGTGTTTCATGATACGCCTGTCCTTCATCAATTTAGATGCGCTAGCCGACATACGCCCTATAGAAGAATAGGGTTAATTGAATTGTCTTGCAGTCTGCTGGTCACTCACCTTCGCCTAGGTCGGCTAACTGGGCGCAGAAATACCCACGCATTTATAGTGCCATAGACAAGACGGACTCAGCAAGATCTTTTTGTTGGTTTTGTCAGCTAGCTTTACAAGACATGAACCCTCTCACTTGAAACGTGACCAGCAACCCAAAGACGAAAACTGTGCGTCTTCTGCTGTCACGATCAGATTTGTCTGTATGGCTTCAGTTAAGGCCCACCATGTAAGGTGTTTGGTTCCCAGTAGTTAAGGTAGGAATCCGAACATGCAAAACGTAATTCAGAAGGGGGCTGCCACGACAACAGGCGGGGTTGTCTTGGAAGGCAATGATGGGATCTTGGTCGAGGGTAAAATCTTCACCTCAATAGGCCAGATGGCTAGTTGCCCCCAATGCAAACAAGGCCAAGGCCCTATAGTTCCTGATGGCCCA
Organism: Aeromonas sp. ANP5; assembly: GCF_963870295.1. Lineage (NCBI taxonomy): Bacteria > Pseudomonadati > Pseudomonadota > Gammaproteobacteria > Aeromonadales > Aeromonadaceae > Aeromonas > Aeromonas sp. ANP5. The sequence continues at coordinate 164,284 of NZ_CAWMRY010000003.1, forward strand.
CGCACAATAGATCTCCCCGCTGGCCCAGCTGCTTTGCATAACGATGTTGTGGCGTGTGGGTGTCCACCTGGCAGCAACAGAGTGATAGCCATGCAAGGTAGTACCTTCGGTGGGGCTCAAGGTGGTGCTGCTTCTGCAAGAGCTGCTAGCGCGTCTCCCGTTTCATCCGCAACTTCAACACCAGCTTCCCCCAGTTCAGCCCCGACAATTGATGCAGCTAACGCCTATTGGCCCCCGTATGATTTCGCCCAAGGCAAAGAGCTGGAGGTTGTTTACACCCAAGGCGTAATCGAGACGGCGATTCTGACACTCCATGAAGCCAATGAGTTCTACACCAACTTGTGGGTTGAGATTAACGGCAAGAGCACCGCTGGCTATGGCAAAAGCGGATACGACATGGTTAAGGCCACCTTTGAAGGGGCTGCATTAGCAAAAGGGCTGGGTGGGCTCGGTGTGCAGGCTTATACCAAGAACATCAAGGGCGTGGATTACGTTATTATCAAGGGCTATAAAAAGCACCTGAAGACCTTATTGGCAGGCAACATTTGGAAGGCTAGCAATCCCAACATTGTCCGGCTTGGCCTTGGAAAGCATGGGACACGCTACACGATAAAAGTTGGCATTGTTGTAGATGTTGCCTTTGCTGCTGCTGTGAACGCTGTTGATGTTATTGTACGTGACGCATCATTTGCAGAGTTCGTGGGTAACACTGTCTCGGACATCATAAAAGCATTGATCGTCGCAGGCATAATCATCGCGGCAGCTCCAACAGTTACGATCACCGCTGCATCCGGCACAGCCCTTGTTGCCTTATCGGTCGCTCTGGGTCTTGGCGTAGATGCCGTAGATGGCTATTTCGGCTTATCTGAGAAGTTCACAAAGTACGTCAAGGAGACGATGGGTGAAGGGTAAGAAACCGCTAGGGCGCTTAGTCATTGCGTTGTGTGCGTGGGCTATAATCGTCTTCATGCTTGTAATAACCAAGCCTTGGGCAATCATTGTAGCCGCATTCCGCCCACTGGCTGACCCTGTTGAATTGCTCGGCTATCCGCAAGTTATTGCTGTGTTTGTATGTATCCCGTTCTGCATCTGGTATCCCATTAGGCTAATCCAGAAAGCTAGAGAGGGCGACATAACCAGCCCGCTTAACAGCCGCTGGGATCTCCGAGTAACCATTATTGCTATTGTCCTCGGGCTGCTGATGGTAATCCCACGGTATCAATTAGGGGTTCGAGTCAATGATGCGGGCTATGTGACATGTGATAAGCCCAGCTCCCAATCAGCCAAGAACTCCTCTCGCACCTACGCATCATCAATTGAACGGTGTAAGTTGTGACTCTCAGGGCTCCCGTTCAGATGTTGACGCTATTGTCTGTATCAAGTCGCCAACGCCATACGGGAGTTCTATTCAACATGAGCAATTAAGCTACTTACCAGCCTTTTCTGGTGAAATCACTGCCAAACATCCATAACGGCTTTGGAATCTGGCCGCTGACTGCTGCATTTGCCTTCGCCAAGATAGGCCGAATAAACTCAGGCTTCTTCAATTTCTCTTCAATCATCTTCTTTTCACGCTGATAGGCTGCCTTAGAAAGAGGCTTAAGACCTGCCTCCTCCCTTTGTCTGACAATCCGCTCTAACTCATCGCGTAATGCTTGACGTTGGTATTCTGTTACCGCAGCCCATACAACTTTACTTCTCTGGGAACGTTCATCTTGCAGCCTACGCTTTTGGCTGATAAGCCTTTCATACAGATCGTTAGTAAAATCTGTCATCAGCAGCCCCGTGGAAAAAATGGATTCACATCTACTGGAATGCTACCCAAACAAATCCTTTCATTCTGTGAGAGAATTAACATTCTGCTTTTGATTTCAGCTAAAGCAGCCTTGTTCTGCTCTATTGCATTGGCTGATTTATAGCCATGACTTTTCTGATGAGAGAGATCCTTGTTACTTTGTCTTTGTTTACTAAAGTCGAAAGACTTAGCCGGACGCCTCTTACTGGGGGTACGGAAAGAACGTTCACAAAGCGAGCGAACAGCAGCCCCTAACTTATACACAGAAGCCAAATTCCAGTTGTCTACCTGAGCATGTTTACGGTGCTCGGTCTCAAGAATCTGAGACTCTTCTAACCGGCGTAATGCATTACGAACCGTTCTGACCGTACAGCCCACCCCCTTGGCTATCGTCCGCATGTATAAACAAGCAGACCACCCCTGAGCCTTGTTCATGTGACGGGCTAAAAATAGAGCAACCTCCTTGGTGTAAGCAGTGCCAAAAGTGGTCACAGGGAGCTTGGCGAGGGTAGCGACAATCTGGTCGCTGTGTGATAGGCTTGTCGGCTGCATGGTGTACTTTCCGTGCTATGGAACCATGACACTCACAGCCAACAAACAGTTGATTTCAAAGGAAAAAGCCTTTCCTCTCCTAACATGCAATGTCAACTCGATGAAACCTGTCGTAAAATGCATGCCTTGGATCAACCGTATCTATCACGGATTGCACGAGTCTTTCACATGACAAAATGGACACTGGGGTACCGCTATCCCATCGCCCTGACTATCAGCCTGGCCCCCGCACTCACCTCTATGATGGTGCAGGCGGCTCCGTTCGAAGCGCCGCCAGCCACCGGCATTCTCGATAGTCTCTGCTATGACTATGTTCCCAAGATAGAGAAGCCTGCATCGGATCAGGATGCCAACGCACAGCCGGTCGAGGTTGATGCTGACCGTCTCGAGGCCAAACAGGGCGGCACCGCCGTCTATGAAGGTGACGTCAAGGTTCGTCAGGGGGTTCGCAAGTTTGACTCCGACTATGCCCAGCTCGACCAGAAGAGCCGGGATGTCATCGCCATCGGCAACATCTATTACAACGACGGTCAGGTGACCGTCACCAGCGACAAGACCCTCAAATCCAACCTGGATACCAAGAACTCCGAACTGGAAGAGGGCAAGTATCAGGTGCATGGCTCACCGGTGCGCGGCTTTGCCAAGCGCGTGGTGATGACCAACAACAACCAGAACATCACCATGGAGGGGGCTCAGTACACCACCTGCCCCCCCGGTCAGGAAGTGTGGACCCTCAAGGCGGGCAGCATCGACATTGACCAGAAAGAGGTGTTCGGCGAAGCCTGGAACGCCAGCCTTTGGCTCTATGACTACCCGGTGTTCTACTTCCCCTATATCAACTTCCCCATCAAGGATGAGCGGAAGACCGGTCTGCTTTACCCGGGTTACAAGCAAAGCTCCAGCAACGGCATGGATATCACCCAGCCCTTCTACTGGAACATTGCCCCCAACTATGATGCCACCATCACCTCCCGTTTTATGGACAAACGCGGCCTGATGGAGCAGGTGGAGTTCCGCTATATGCCGGACCCTGCCCACACCGGCACCCTCTATTTTGAAAATCTGGCGGATGACAAGCAGTACAGCCCGAGCAATCCGAGTCTGGCGGGCCTGTCCGATGGCCATCGCTACCTGATGAACGTCCGTCACGGCTCCGCCCTGATGGATGGCAGCCTGCGTTTTGGCATCGACTACACCCAGGTGCGCGACAAGGACTACAACTATTTCAACGACTTCAGCCCGCAAGTGGGCACTCAGGTCGACAGCCAGTTGCAGCAATCCTTCACCGCCGGCTATTACCAGCCTAACTGGAACCTCACCTCCGAGGTGCGCCGCTACCAGATCCTGAGCCCATATGCGCTGCTGCCCCACGAGATGCTGCCGCGTATCGACTACAACTACTATCAGCAAGGCAAGTGGTTCGATCTGGCCTGGAACAGTGAACTGACCAAGTTTGGCTATGACAGTGGCAGTGCCGCCACTCTGCAAGCAGGTGAGCGCTATACCGCCACCCGCCTGCATCTGGCGCCAACCCTGACCGTGCCCTTGGTGGATGCACCGGGTTACTACCTGACCAGTCAGTACAAGCTGATGTTTACCTCCTACAACCAGGAGGTACCCGATAATCTGGTTAGCCAGGACCGCAGCCGCTTCACCGATGCAGACAGCAAACAGCTGACCCTGAAAGAGGGCACCATTACCCGTACTCTGCCCTCCTTCCGCCTCAAGGGGGGCGTCAACTTCGATCGGCCGCTCGACTGGTATGATGGCAAGGGCACCCAAACCCTGGAACCCGAGTTCCAGTACCTCTATATCCCTTACAAAAATCAGGACGAGATCGGGATCTACGACTCCACCACCACCCGTCAAGATTACTACAGCCTGTTCAGTGACCGCCGCTTTGCCGGTCTCGACCGCATCAGCGATGCCAACCGGGTCACCGTTGGCCTGACCAGCCGGGTCTATGACAATGTGGGTGATGAACGGTTGCGTCTGGCGGTGGCCCAGGCCTTTGAAATGACACCACCCAAGGTGCGCCTCTACCCTTCAAATCCGGAAAGCACCAACGCCCGCTCCCTGCTCTCGTTCGAGGGAGATGCCCGCATCACCGATGAGTGGTTTGCCCATGCGGGGACCCAGTACGATACCTCCGAGGGTGAATTTACGGCTGGCAACGGTGCAGTCGAGTACCGAACCGGCAAGCTGACCACTCAGGTCAACTACCGCTACATCAAGGATGGCAACCTGGACTATCGCTATCCGACCAACACGGCGCTGGCAGAAGATCTGAGCCAGGCGGGTCTGGTGATGATGGCGCCGATCGCCGATCAGTGGCAGATGTATGGCGGTTACTACCGTGACATCAAGCAGGATGTGAACATTGACCGCAAGATCGGTGTCAAATACGACTCCTGCTGCTGGAGCATCAACATGAGCCTGGAGTGGCACAATCAGCCGGACAACGTCACCCTGAAGCCAACTTCGGAAAAAGTCATTGGTCTGCAGTTTGAAATGAAGGGACTTGGCAGCGTGGGTACCGGTGGCCGCAGCGTCACACTGGATACCGAGCTGTTGCCCTATGTTCGCCCGTTTAATCTGAAAGGCCAGCAATGATGCTGGCCCAGCCTTGAGAGATGGATATGAAAAAGACCCTGATTGCCCTGCTGACCGCGGGAATGTTCGGTGCCATGAGCCAGGCCGCACTGGCTGCGCCCGAGCTGATGGACAAGGTTCTAGCCGTGGTCAACAAGGACGTGGTGCTGTCCAGCCAACAGGACGCACTGGTCAACAAGGTAAAACTCTCCGCTCAGGAGAGCGGCCAGTCCCTGCCTGACGATGCCACCCTGCGCAAACAGGCGCTGGATCGCCTGATCCAGGAGAGCCTGCAGTTGCAACTGGCGGAGCGCCAGGGGCTGAAGATCAGCGACACCCAGCTGGAACAGGCTATTCAGGGCATCGCTGCCGACAACAAGATGACCCTGGATCAGCTGCGGGCCCAGCTCGCCCGTGAAGGGATGACCTATGCCCAATATCGGGAAGAGGTTCGCCGCGAGATCCTGATGAACGAGGTGCGCCGCAACCAGGTGCGCCGCCGTATCAACATCTCCGAGCAGGAGGTGAAGCAGGTGGTGGAGATCCTGAAGAAACAGGGTCAACAGCAGAACGAATACCACGTCGGCCATATCCAGATTGCCCTGCCGGACAACCCCACTGCCGCCCAGCTGGATGCCGCCAAGAGCAAGATCGAGCGCATTCTGACCGCCCTCAAGCAGGGTGCCGACTTCCGCAAACTGGCCATTGCCGAGAGTAACGGTCCCAAGGCGCTGGAAGGGGGCGACTGGGGCTGGATGAGCCCGCAAGAGATGCCGACCCTGATGGCGGAAGCGGTGCAAGGTGCCAAGAAGGGCGACATCGTCGGCCCGCTGCGCTCCGGCGCTGGCCTGCACATCGTCAAGGTGTTCGACACCAAGGGTCAGCAGCAAGTGATGCAGACCGAGGTGAAGGCACGTCACATCCTGATCAAGCCCTCCATCATCTTGAGCGAAGAGAAAGCCAAGGGGATGCTGGATGGCATTCTGCACGACATCAAGAGCGGCAAGGCCAGCTTCGCCAGCATGGCGGAGAAGTACTCCGAAGATCCAGGCTCTGCGGTGCAGGGGGGCGAACTGGGCTGGTCTGATCCCAACGTCTATGTCCCCGAGTTCCGCGACATGGTCAACCGTCTGCAACCGGGCCAGATCAGTGCCCCGTTCCGTACCAGCCATGGCTGGCACATCGTGCAGGTGGAAGATCGCCGCAGCCAGGATGCGACCGACAAGGCTCAGGAGCAGCGCGCCTACCAGCTGATCTACAATCGCCGCTTCGTGGAAGAGTCCCAGGCGTGGCTGGATGAACTGCGTGACGAGGCCTACATCCAGATCGAAGGAGCCGGTAGCTGATGAGCTGCCGTCGCCTTGCCGTTACCCCGGGCGAACCGGCCGGGATCGGCCCGGACTTAGTGCTGCAGATTGCCCGGCAGGATTGGCCCCACCAGTTGGTGGTGATCGCCGATCCGGCGCTGCTGCGCGAGCGAGCAACCCTGCTTGGGCTGCCCATCGAGCTTGAGCCCTATGACGCAACCGCCCCTGCTCATCCGCAGCGGGCGGGCACCCTGACCGTCTGTCCGGTCACCCTCGGCGCCTCTGTGGTGCCGGGCGAGCTGAACGAAGGCAATGGCGCCTATGTACTGGCGACCCTGCAGCGCGCCTGTGATGGCAACATGAGCGGCGAATTTGCCGCCGTGGTGACCGGACCGGTGCACAAGGGGATCATCAACCAGGCCGGGGTCTCGTTCAGTGGCCACACCGAGTTCTTTGCCCAGCAATCCAACACCGCCGATGTGGTAATGATGCTGGCAACCGAGGGGCTGCGGGTCGCACTGGCGACTACCCATATTCCGCTGGCCTATGTAGCGATGGCCATCACCGAGGATCGCCTCGGCAAGGTGATCCGGATCCTCAACGAGGATCTCGCCACCAAGTTTGGCATCGCCAAACCCCGTATTTACGTCTGCGGCCTCAACCCTCATGCCGGGGAAGGTGGCCATCTAGGACGTGAAGAGATTGACGTGATCGAACCCGCCCTGGCTACTTTGCGCCAGGAAGGGATCGATCTAGTCGGCCCGTTACCGGCCGACACCCTGTTCCAGGAGAAATACCTCAAGGATGCGGATGCGGTACTCGCCATGTACCACGACCAGGGGCTGCCTGTGCTCAAATACAAGGGCTTCGGCAGTTCGGTCAATATCACCCTGGGGCTTCCCTTCATCCGCACTTCGGTGGATCACGGCACCGCGCTGGATCTGGCAGGCAAGGGCCTGGCCGATCCGGGCAGCCTTGTCACCGCGATTAACCACGCCATCAAGATGGTAGAGAAAAAAAGATATGAGCAGTAAGGTGCACATGGGCCACACGGCCCGTAAGCGTTTCGGTCAGAACTTCTTGCACGACCGGTATGTGATCGATCAGATCGTCGCAGCCATCAACCCGCAGCCGGGTCAGAATCTGGTGGAGATCGGTCCGGGTCTGGCCGCGCTGACCGAGCCGGTTGCCGCCCAGATGGACAAAATGACCGTGGTCGAGCTTGACCGGGACCTGGCAGCTCGCCTGCGCGAGCACCCGACACTCAAAGACAAGCTGACCGTCATCGAAGCGGACGCCATGCGTTTCGACTTTGGCACCCTGATGGGTGAAGGCAAGGGGCCGCTGCGCATCTTCGGCAACCTGCCCTACAACATCTCCACCCCGCTCATCTTCCACCTGTGCGAATTTGCCGACCGGGTTGAAGACATGCACTTCATGCTGCAAAAGGAAGTGGTGTTGCGTCTGGCCGCCGGCCCGGGCAGCAAGGCTTATGGCCGTCTGAGCGTAATGACCCAGTACTACTGCCAGGTGGTGCCGGTGCTGGAAGTGGGCCCGGGCGCCTTCAAACCGGCGCCGAAAGTGGACTCTGCCGTAGTTCGCCTGATCCCGCACAAGAATCCGACCATAGTCGCAAAAGACATTCGTTGTCTGAATCGCGTCTGTACCGAAGGCTTTGGCCAGCGTCGCAAGACCATCCGCAACAGCTTCTCCAACTTCATCACCGACGCCCAGCTGACCGAGCTTGGTATCGATGGCAACCTGCGCCCGGAGAATCTCTCCCTCGAGCAGTTTGTCATGATCGCCAACTGGCTGGCGGATCAGCAACAGGCCTGATCCTGTGGCACTCCCGCACATCGAGATCCGCCCATACCCCGTGTATGTGGCGGGCTCCAAAGACCCTTACCAGTTTCACTATCTGATCGAGATTGAGAATCTGGGGCCCGGCCCGGTGCAACTGCTGCATCGGCGCTGGCTCATCACCGATGCCAATGGCAAGATGCTGGAAGTGGCAGGCCCAGGCGTGGTCGGGGAACAACCCGTCATTGCCGAAGGTGAGACCTACCGCTACCAGAGCGGCGTGCCGCTGGCGACCCCGTTTGGGGTGATGGAAGGGAGCTATACCCTGCAAGATGGCTCTGGTCAGCAGTTTGAGGCGCCCATCGCCCCCTTCACGCTGGCCATCCCCAATATTATCAACTGAGGTTTCATGGCGAACTGTTTTGTCGGTGACATCCAGGGCTGTTACGACGACTTGCGCCGTCTGCTGGATCTTGCCACGTTCGATCCCGAAAATGACGTGCTCTGGCTCTGCGGCGATCTGGTCGCCCGCGGCCCGGACTCCCTCAATACCCTGCGTTTTGTCAAAGGGCTGGGCAACCGCGCCGTTACCGTGCTCGGCAACCACGACCTGCACTTGCTGGCGGTCGCCGATGGCGTTGCACCGCTCAAGAAGAAAGACAAGCTGCAAAGCCTGATGGATGCCCCTGATCGGGATGAACTGCTGGAGTGGCTGCGCCACCGCCCGCTACTGGCCGAACATCCGGATCTGCCCATCATGATGGTGCATGCCGGGATCTCCCCCGCATGGGATGTCCGCACCGCGCGCAACTGCGCCCGCGAGGTAGAGAGCCTGCTGCGCGGTGACCAGTACAGCTGGCTGCTGCACAACATGTACGGCGACCAGCCCGATGGCTGGAAAGATGATCTGGTCGGGATCGACCGCTACCGCTACATCATCAACACCTTCACCCGGATGCGCTTCTGCTATTTCGACGGTCGTCTCGACTTCAAATGCAAGAAGGGGCCCAAGGAGTCGACCCCGGGGCTGCGTCCCTGGTTCGAACAGCGCGAACACCACGTGGATGACCCCATTCTGGTGTTCGGCCACTGGGCGGCCCTGATGGGCAACACCGGCAAGAGCGATATCAAGGCGCTCGATACCGGCTGCGTCTGGGGCAACAGCCTCACCCTGTGGCGCTACGAGGATGATGCCCTGATCGCCACCCCCTGCCCGGTTCACGCCAGCTAGGGAGTGCGCTGCAATCTGGCGGTCGCTGCCGCACGGATGGCAACAACCCGCTCCAATAACAAAGCCCGGCAGGTTGCCGGGCTTGCTGTTTTAGGTTCCCTGTTTTCCGGCGGAATGAAGTTACAACTTGCGCCCCAGCCGCTTCTCGATCTGGCGCCGCTCCCACTCGGGGCCAAACAGCTTGAAGGGCTGAAACACCCGAACAGCATGGGAGGCAAGTCCCAGCCCCCAACCCAGGGTTGGCCACCATGCCCAGATGTACTCCGGATTGCTCAGGTAGTTGATGACAAACAGCCCGCAGATCACCACCACATAGCTGGCGACATGGTGATAGAAGCCCTTGAGCTCCTCCACATAGCGCATTGCCGACCGCTCCTCTGCCGATACCTGCACCGCATCCTGACCCATAGTGTCACTTCCTCTCATCTCGCGCTCCTGTTGCTCTGATCCATCCAGTTGAGCCACATCGAGTTCAAAGACGGCGGCCAGGGCCTTGAGAGATTCCAGTCCGGGTTGCTGCCCCTGCTCGATCCGCTGGATAGTGCGGACACTCAAACCAGTCAACGTTGCCAACTGATCCTGAGACCAACCCCGTTGCAATCTCAACTTCCTGACGATCATCTCGAACTCCTTGTGGTAATTGACAGGGCCAGCATAGGGCTTGCGCCGCGAAAGGTGACACGACAGATAGCCGACATACATCTGACAGTCCTTTAAAATCAGATGGTTAAGATTTTGATCTTGTCAGTCAGCCGCTCGTTCCCCCAGATATTGCACAAACCGTAACAGATAACCATCGGGATCCTGCAGCAAAAATTCGCGCTGCCCGGCCAGCATCTCGCCCACTGGATACCAGACCTCAGTGGGCTGCCGGAAAAGTGCAATCTCGGCGGCCTGCAAGCGGTCGAGTAGCGGCTGGATCTCGGTCAGCTCCATCTGCAGATTAATTCCCCGACCGAACGGTGGCTGCAGCGCCCCGACCTGCCAACCCGCCGGATGTACCTGCTCCAGCATCAGCTGTATTTGTTGCTGCTCAAGATAAGCAAAAGGAGGGTCATCGCGCCGATAGCGGACCGAGAAGCCCAACAAACCGGTATAGAAAACCAGAGATCGAGCCAGATCGGTAACCGACAGCTCCGGTACCATGGGATTCCAATACACCTCATCCACCGCGACAGTAGGGTTCGTCATGGCTTACAGGCTCTGCATCAGCTCGGCGGCAATTTCAAAGGAGCGCAGTCGGGCCTGATGATCGACGATGGGCCCATTGAACATCAGCTCATCGGCACGGGTTTCCGCCAGCAGCGCCTTGAGGCCATGACGAACCTGCTCCGGGTTGCCCACCAGAGAGCGGGCAAGGGTCTGCTCCATCGCCATCAACTCACGAGGTGCCCACTCATCGCCAAGCTGGACGACCGGCGCGGGCAGCTTGCCCGCATCACCGCGATGGAGGCGCAAGAATTGCTGCTGCACTGTAGTGAACTGGAAGCGGGCCTCCCGCTCGCTGTCGGCGGCGATCATGTTGATGCAGACCACCGCATGGGGCTTGGGCCAGCGAGCAGAGGGGCGATACTGGCTACGGTAGACCTCCAGCGCCTGCAGCAACATGGCGGGCGCAAAATGGGAAGCAAAACCGAACGGCAAGCCCATCGCCGCCGCAAGTTGCGCGCTGTAGAGGCTGGAGCCCAGCAGCCAGATGGGCAGATGCAATCCCTGACCGGGCACCGCCTGCACCACGCCAATCTCGTCGCCAAAGTAGCTCATGAGCTCGCGCACATCGGCCGGAAAATCATCCACCTCGCCACTGCACATACGCCGTAGCGCCCGCATGGTGCGCTGATCGGTACCGGGGGCGCGGCCAAGGCCAAGGTCGATGCGGTCGGGATAGAGAGAAGCCAAGGTGCCAAACTGTTCGGCAATCACCAGCGGCGAGTGGTTCGGCAGCATGATGCCACCCGCGCCGATCCGCAAAGTGGTGGTGGCTTCGGCCAGATGGCCGATCAGCACCGAGGTGGCGGCACTGGCAATGCCCGGCATGTTGTGATGTTCGGCCAGCCAGTAGCGCTGGTAACCCCAACCCTCGGCATGGCGGGCAAGATCCCGTGAACGGCGAAACGACTCGGCAGGCACGGAACCTTCGGCAACAGGCACCAGATCGAGCACGGAATAGGGGATGGCAGACATGGGTCACTCCATTGATTTACAGGCCAGTAACAAGTGGGGCAATGTAGCACGAGATACCTGAATGAATCACTATCTCCTGCCACACTCTGCCTGCCAAGCGGCAGCAATCGAACGGAACAAATCTCAGGCAAGTATTGTTTGAACGCTCATCCTGCTGGCCTCGCAAGCCCGGGGGGGATCATATTTTCTTACATTTGCGGGCTGGCCTGAGCGCCCCCAGCTGGTTATAACGGTGCCCCTATAGCGAAGGGGGAGCAATAGACTCCTCCTCACTCTTTGTCACACCACACAGTTCAGGTTATCTATGTCAAAACATCTCGTTCTGCTGGGCGCGCTGACGCTGTCCGGTTGCGCCCCCGCCACTGTCACTGAGCTCACCTCCGCAGATTCCTCGCTGCAACGATTCCAGATCGAGTGCAGTGCGCCGGATGATTGCCAGCAACAGGCAAGCTTGAGCTGTCCGCAGGGCTATCAGGAAACCGATCGCAGCCAGCACACCTTCACCAAGGTTCAGATGAACATGGGGGGCACCGACCCGATGAGGGGATTTAGCCCGAGCTTCCCCCAGATCAGCACCTACACCATCCATACCCTGCTGGTGCAGTGTCCCCGCAAGCCGGCACAGCCCCACCCGCAGGGACACTGATGAGCAAGGGCCCGCAGGCCCTTCTCTCTTGTTACCCACACTCAGCCCACGGCGAATGACCCACACCTTGCAAGGCAGGACGTTTTGCGAATAACCCGCGTAATCCATCAAGCCCGGAGAAAAGAGGAAAAGCCATAAAAAAACGGTCAACCGAGGTTGACCGTTTTTCACTGCGCTGCGCCCTTAGAACAGCAGGTGTGCCACCCCGGCAATAACCGGCAAGGTAACCAGAGTGCGCAGCAGGAAGATAACGAACAACTCCCACAGCTTGACCGGGATCTTGCTGCCCAGCAGCAGGGCGCCCACTTCCGACATATAGATCAGCTGGGTTACCGACATGGCGGCAATCACGAAGCGGGTCATGTCGCTCTCGATGGTCGAGGCCAGCACCGCCGGAATGAACATATCGGCAAAACCGACCATGATGGTCTTGGAAGCCGCTTCCGCCTCCGGCAGTTGCAGCAGCTCCAGCAAGGGGATAAACGGGGCGCCAAGCCAGTTGAAGATAGGGGTATGTTCGGCCAGCATCAGGGCACAGGTACCGATCGCCATCACCACCGGCAGCACGCCAAACACCATATCCAGTGCATTCTTCACCCCTTCCCGTGCGACTGCGCCGAGATCAGTCATGCTGTCAGCCTTGGTCAGCGCCCGCTCGAAGCCATAGCTCATCACGCTGTGCTGGTGCGGCACTGCTTCCTGCTTGCGGCACAGGGGAGTGCCATCGGCATAGATGTCCTTCTTCCAGCAAAGTGGCGGCAAACGCGGCACCACGATAGCGGCGACCACCCCCGCAAGACAGACGGTCAGGTAAAAGGGGACGAACATGTGCTCCAGCTTCACCTGGGAGATCACCACCAGACAGAAGGTGATTGAGACCGCAGAGAAGGTGGTGCCAATCACCGCAGCTTCACGCTGGGTGTAGAACTTCCCTTCGTACTGCTTGCTGGTCAGCAGGATGCCGACGCTGCCATCGCCAAGCCAGGAGGCAAAGCAGTCCACTGCGGAGCGGCCCGGCAACCGAAAGACAGGACGCATGATGCGGGTCATCATGGTGCCGACAAATTCCAGCAGCCCGAAATCGAGCAGCAACGGCAGCAGCAGGCCGGCAAAAATGAAGACCGAAAACAGCACCGGCAGCAGATCGTTGAGCACCAGTCCACCGGTTGCGCCGGAGTAAAGCACCTCTGGCCCCACCTGGAAGAAGGTCAGCAGCACGAAGATACCGCCCAATACCCGCACGCAGGCCCAGAAAGGGGAGACATTGAACAAGCTGTTGAGGAAAGGACGACGCACCAGAATCGCCGGCTTGAACAACCAGGCAATCACCGTCATCAGCATGGTGGTGGTGATCACCGCACTGACCATGGCGACCAGATAATCGGCAAAAACACGCTGCACCAGCTTGGCCAGCACGGCCACCGGGATGGTGACGTTACCGTCATAGACGACCGGCGTCATGAACAGCAGGATCCCGATAAGTGACGGAACCAGAAACATCAACAAATTACGGCGAGTATTGACCGCAGGTGCTTCGAGACTCTTTTCCAACATGATATGACTGCCCTAATGTTACTTTTCCCTAGCCCGGCCAACCTGCGTATTCATGCATTAACCAGCAAAGCCGGCGCAAGAATACTCTAAAAAAATGCACAAACAAGCCATTAAGGCAGAAATTTGCGCATAAATATTTCCACGGGCAAACCTTCCATTAAAACAATAAGATACAGCGGCGCATATCGATTCAATCGACATCGCCAGATGATTGTTTCGTTATTGTTAATTTTGGTGGGCAGTATAATCGGTTATCAGTGGCAGGCAATAAGTGGCATCACAAATATACCTAATGAGTTGCTGCTCGATAGACATAAAAAAACCGGAGCCTGTTCAGGCTCCGGTTTTCAATGAGAGTGACGGGGATCAGTCACGGACGTAGATGACTTCAACGCCATCATCTTCGTCGTCATCCCAATCGTCATCATCAAGCCCTTCATCGAAGGCAAGAGAAGCAGCCAGTGCTTCCGCTTCAGCCTTGGCCAGCTGGTTCTTGTGGTAGTCGTCCCACTTGAACTCCACCTTCTCGATGGCGTCTTTGGCATCTTCCGCCAGCTGACGGGGCATGGTATCCAGTAGATCCAGAATGTCGTAGCAGACCTTCTTGGTGCCTTCCTTGCTGATGGCAGTGATGGCATAAACCGGACCTTCGTGGTTCAGGGCCACCTTGACGCGATCCATCACCTCCTGGGCTTCCTCTTCCAGGATCAGATCCATCTTGTTGAACACCAACCAGCGCGGCTTGCCAGCCAGTTCCGGGCTGTACTTCTCCAGCTCCTTGACGATGGTCACGGCATTTTCAGCAGGGTCGGAGCCATCAACCGGGCAGATATCCACCAGGTGGATCAGTACGCGGCAACGCTCGAGGTGTTTCAGGAAGCGGATACCCAGACCTGCACCTTCGGCAGCGCCTTCGATCAGACCCGGGATATCTGCGATCACGAAGGAGCGGGAGTTCTCACCACGCACCACACCCAGGTTCGGTACCAGGGTAGTGAAGGGGTAATCAGCCACTTTCGGGCGAGCTGCAGAAACGGCGCGAATAAAGGTAGACTTGCCTGCGTTGGGCAGACCAAGCATACCGACATCGGCCAGCAGCAGCAGCTCCAGCTTCAGGGTACGCACTTCACCCGGAGTACCGTTACTCTTCTGGCGGGGAGCACGGTTGACGGAGCTCTTGAAGCGGGTGTTGCCCAGACCGTGGAAACCACCTTTGGCAACCAGCAGCTTCTGCTCGTGGTGGGTCAGATCCCCCAGCAGTTCACCGGTATCTTCATCGGTCGCACGGGTACCGACCGGCACACGCAGGATCTTGTCCTTGCCGCGGCGACCGGTACAGTTGGCGCTCTGGCCATTCTCACCGCGCTCGGCAGCATGGAAACGCTCGAAACGGTAGTCGATCAGGGTATTGAGGTTTTCGTCGGCGATCAGATATACGTCGCCACCATCACCGCCGTCACCGCCGTCCGGACCACCGTTGGGAATATATTTTTCACGGCGAAAGCTTACACAACCGTTACCACCGTCACCGGCATCGACTCGAATCTGGACTTCATCAACAAACTTCATAGGTAACCGTCACCTTAATTCGAAAAACCGATACGCAATTATAGTGGTACAGACCCCTGCGGGCGATACGCATCTTGCCAATCATGCCCGTCAGAGCCAAAGTCAGCTGCGTTCCGTTTTTTCGTCAACGACATCAGAAAGACGTCAGAAAAACAAAAGCCCCGCCTGTTGGCGGGGCTTCGGATCCTTGCGGTCCGTAATTACTCAGCAACGATGCTAACGTACTTACGATTCAGCGGACCTTTAACTTCGAACAGGATTTTACCAGTCGCGGTAGCGAACAGGGTGTGATCCTTGCCCAGACCAACGTTGGTGCCAGCGTGGAACTTGGTACCACGTTGACGAACGATGATGCTGCCAGCCAGAACTGTTTCGCCGCCGAAACGCTTCACGCCCAGGCGTTTAGCTTCAGAATCGCGACCGTTGCGGGATGAACCGCCAGCTTTTTTGTGTGCCATTTATCGGACTCCTCTAATTAAGCGCTGATGCCAGTGATTTTGACTTCAGTGAACCACTGACGGTGGCCCGCTTGCTTACGATGGTGCTTACGACGACGGAACTTGACGATAGTCACTTTCTCGCCACGGCCGTGAGCCACAACTTCAGCTACAACCTTGCCACCTTCAACGAAAGGAGCACCTACTTTAAAAGTGTCGCCTGCAGCAACCATCAGAACTTCATTGAAGTCGATGGTAGCGCCAGTCTCAACGTTCAGCTTTTCCAGACGAACGATTTGACCTTCGGCCACACGGTGTTGTTTTCCGCCGCTTTGGAATACCGCGTACATTTGATTAACTCCGTAAAGGCATGTCTTTTGCTCAAGGCTAGACATGCGCAAAAACCTATAACAATGGGCGGGCATTCTACGCAAATCGATCTGCTCAGGCAAGGCCAATTTAGCAAAAAGTTTATTTTGTGCGCATATCTGCCGCCGTGGATAAACGCCTAACTGTAACCCATTGTGAAATCGTGTAGAATCCCTGCCATTACTAAAATCGCAGTTATTGCTGCTGTCACGTTACGAGACTTATGGACCAACAGACTATCCGTGCGCTCTGTGCCGCCGACATGACGGCGGTCAATGAACTGATCCTGGCCCGACTCCAGTCCGACGTTAGTCTGATTAATCAGCTGGGTTTCTACATTGTCAGCGCCGGCGGGAAACGGATGCGCCCCATGCTGACCGTGATGGCTGCGCGTGCGCTGGGCTATGAGGGTGAGGATCACCTGAAACTGGCCGCCATCATCGAATTCATTCACACCTCTACCCTGCTGCATGACGACGTGGTCGACGAATCCGACCTGCGCCGTGGCCGGGAGACAGCCAACGCCATGTTTGGCAATGCCGCCAGCGTGCTGGTCGGTGACTACCTCTATAGCCGCTCCTTCCAGATGATGGCCGAACTCTCCAACCTGCGGGTGATGGAGATCCTCTCGGATGCCACCAACACCATCGCCGAAGGAGAAGTGTTGCAGCTGATGAACTGCAACGATCCGGATACTACCGAAGAGAGCTACATGACGGTCATCTACTGCAAGACCGCCAAGCTGTTCGAGGCCGCCACTCGCCTTGCCGCCGTGCTGACCCATCAGCCCGAGCCCGTCGAGCAGGCCATGACCGATTACGGCAAGTATCTGGGCACCGCGTTCCAGATCATCGATGACGTGATGGACTACTGCTCCCAGAGCGAAGAGATGGGCAAGAACGTCGGCGACGATCTGGCCGAAGGCAAACCGACCCTGCCGCTGCTGCGTGCCATGGAAGTGGGCACGCCGGAAGAGCGCCAGCTGGTGCGCGATGCCATCCTGCACCGCAACGGTATGGAACATCTTGAGCAGATCCTCGGCATTCTCGACCGCACTGGCGCGCTGGAGTACTCCCGCATGCGTGCCAGAGAAGAGGCCGACAAGGCCATTGCCGCCCTCGCCATCCTGCCGGACTCCCCGCACAAACAGGCGCTGGAAACACTGGCCCACATGGCCGTGCAGCGCAGTGCCTGAGTAAACGAGATGCATGAAAAAAGAGGCCTTCGGCCTCTTTTTTATTGTCTGCTATCTGCTGAACTGTTCATTGCGACAGACTCAGCGACTCAGCATCCAGAGGATCACACTACCTGCCACCACTAGCGAGCCGCCGATACGGCGCAACTGCTCCGGTGGCTGATCGCTCAGCAGCCGCAACATCTGCTGCCATGCCCTGGGCATCAACAGCGGGCCGAGCCCCTCGAACAACAACAGCAATCCCAACCCCATCAGCATGGATGTCAGCATCCGACCTCCTTCAATGCAACCAGCCCCTCGGGTCAACGGCTGGCATTGGCACCAAAAACAAAAGGGTCTGACAATGCAGACCCTTTGAATGTGACCTCGTGGCGATTACTGCTTGGTGCCGTGAGGAGACTTGAGGTAACGGAAGAACTCGCTGTCCGGCTTCAATACCATCAGGTCGTTGCCACCGGCAAAGCTCTTGCGATAGGCCTCCATGCTACGCACGAAGCTGAAAAACTCGGGGTCTTTCTTGTAGCTGTCGGCATAGATCTTGGCGGCTTCCGCATCCCCTTCACCACGCAGCTGGCGAGCGTTACTCTCGGCGTCGGCGATCATGACGGTCACCTTGCGGTCGATATCGGCACGCAGGATTTCAGCCTTCTCGCGACCCTGAGAGCGGTGCTCACGGGCCACAGCGGTACGTTCGGCACGCATCCGCTGGTAAATGGAGTTGGAGACTTCCACCGGCAGGTTGATCTGCTTGATCCGCACATCCACCACCTTGATACCGAGCTCGGAGGAGCGCGCCATCTTCTTCAGGGCATCTTCCATCACGGTACTGCGCTCACCGGAGACGATGTCCTTGATGGTGCGGTTACCGATCTCTGAACGCAGACCATTGTTGATCTTGCGCTTGAGCAGATCTTCAGCCTGCAGCTTGTTGCCACCACCAGTTGCCAGGTAGTACTTGGAGAAGTCCTCGATCTTCCACTTCACGTAGGAGTCGATGATCAGGTCTTTCTTCTCGGAGGTGACAAAACGGTCGGCCTGGCTGTCAATGGTCTGGATGCGGGCATCCATCTTGCGAACCTGGTCGATGAGCGGCACCTTGAAGTGCAGGCCCGGCTCATAGAGGCGGGGTTCACCGGAGTCAACCCGCTTCACCTTGCCAAACTGCACCACAATCCCCTTCTGACCTTCATCAACGATAAAGACAGAGGAGAAGCAGACCATGGCCGCGACAGCGATTGCACCAATAGCTAGCTTTTTCATCTATCAGTTTCTCCCTGAGCTGAAGCGGTCACCGCTGCGCAGCGGCATTGTCGGGGTAGAGTTGGCACCCTCGTTGGAAACGGGGACCTGCTCTGTGACCGGGGCGACAGTGGCACGATCAGACTGGGCAGCCTTCGGCTTGCCAGACAGCTTGTCGAGCGGCAGGTAGATCATGCTGTTGTTGCCAGCCGGCATGTCGACCACCACCTTGTTGGCCTGCTGATAGAGCTCTTCCATGGTTTCCAGATAGATACGCTCACGGGTCAGCTCGGGGGCAGCCAGATACTGGGGCAGCAGCTCGTTGAAGCGAGCGACTTCACCCTGGGCTTTCAACACGATCTGGGATTTGTAAGCTTCCGCTTCCTGCTCCAGACGCTTCACCTGACCACGGGCCTTGGGCTCCACTTCACGGGCATAGGCTTCTGCTTCACGAATGAAGCGCTGTTCATCTTCCTGAGCGGAGATGGCGTCATCAAAGGCGTCTTTCACCTCTTCCGGCGGACGTGCCGGAAGGAAGTTGACGTCGACGATCTGCAGACCCATCTGGTAAGGCTCGATGATGCCATCGATCACCTGCCAGGTCTCCTGACGCACCTTCTCACGACCGGTAGTCAGGACGTCATCCATCCGGGTATGACCCACCACGTAGCGCAGTGCGCTATCGGTGGCCTGACCCAGACTCTCGTCGGCATTGGTCACGCTGAACAGATACTGCTCGGGATTGACCACACGGTACTGCACGTCCATCTCGACCCGTACCACGTTCTCATCCTGAGTCAGCATGAAACCGGAGGCAGGCAGGGAACGCACGGACTCGACGTCCACCGGGATCACCTGATCGATAAAGGTCGGCTTCCAGCGCAGGCCCGGCTCGACAATATGGGAAAACTTGCCAAACCGCAGCACGGCACCACGCTCCGCTTCGCGAATGGTGTAGAAGCCGCTGACAACCCACACCACCACAGCCACAACCAGCGCGATGGAGATACCAAAGCGACCTACATCGCCGCCAGATTTGCCGCCACCAAACAAGCCACCGAAACGGCGACTCACTTTGCGCAGCATTTCATCCAGATCAGGGGGTCCCTGATTCTTGCCGTTATTCCCCCAAGGGTCACGGTCTTTGCCGTTGTTACCAGGCTCATTCCAAGCCATCAGCGTCTCCATTAATACATGCGGATGGATATCATCTCTATCGGGCCATCATACGTTGAGAAGCCCCTAAGGGTTCATCTTCATCGACGAATCAATGCCTGATAAAGCGTTGTAAACTCTCACCTTCCTGTTTCACGAGGCGGTTCCAGTCGGCCACTTGCAAGCGGACTTCCAGCACGAAATCCCCCTCCTCGCTAAAACCTTCCTGCTCAATCCCTTTCAGCTGATAGAGCGCACTGCGCAATCTCGCGGCAGAAGGAGGCAACTGCAGGGTGTGATGCACCATGGAGCCAGCCAGCAATTCGGTCAGCGCCGTAAACAGATGCTCACAACCTTCACCAGTCTGGGCCGACAACCAGACGCGCAACGGGCGCCCCTCGTCATCTCGCTCCAGACCTGCCGGACGATCCGCCAGCTTGTCGATCTTGTTGCAGATCATCAGCTGGGGCCTGTCATCGGCTTCAATCTCGGCCAATACCTGCTGCACGGAGTCGATATTCTCCTGCATCTGCTCATCGGCACAGTCCACCACATGCAGCAGCAGATCCGCTTCACGGGTCTCCTGCAGGGTCGCCTTGAAGGCCGCGACCAGATCATGGGGCAAGTGCCGAATAAATCCAACTGTATCCGCCAAAATCACATCACCCACATCCCGGATCACCAGTTTACGCAGGGTGGGATCCAGAGTTGCGAACAATTGGTCGGCAGCATACACGCTGGCAGCTGTAAGTTGGTTGAACAAAGTGGACTTTCCGGCGTTGGTATAACCAACCAGTGACACCGTCGGCACTTCGTTGCGGTTGCGGGCGCGGCGTCCCTGCTCCCGCTGCTTGGCCACCTTGTCGAGCCGACGCAAAATCGCCTTGATGCGTTCGCGCAGCAGACGTCGGTCAGTTTCAAGCTGGGTTTCACCCGGGCCACGCAGACCGATCCCGCCCTTTTGACGCTCAAGGTGGGTCCAGCCTCGCACCAGACGAGTGGAAAGATGGCGCAACTGGGCCAGTTCGACCTGCAGTTTACCTTCGTGGGTTCGGGCGCGCTGGGCAAAGATATCGAGGATCAGGCCGGTTCGGTCCACCACCCGGCACTGGAACAGACGCTCCAGGTTGCGCTCCTGGGCAGGGGTCAGGGCATGGTTGAAGATGACAACGTCGGCATCCAGCATCTGGACTTGGGACGCGATCTCTTCAGCCTTGCCACTGCCGACAAAAAATTTGGCACTGGGCGCACTGCGACTGGTGGTAATTACCCCCAGCGCATTGACTCCGGCCGAGCTCACCAACATCTTGAGCTCTTCCAGATCCTCCCGCTCACCCTCATCACTGAAGTTGACATGCACCAGAACGGCCTGTTCGCCAGCTTCATAACGGTCAAACAAGCGCTTGCTCCTTAACAGGAATCATGATGAATCTGAGTTGGCGAGTCGACTCGCCCAGGGATATCACGCCTCGGCATCACCCTGTTCATCAGCCGCGCCACCCGGAGTGGGCTGGTGATGATTGACGGCACGGGCCGGAACGACAGTCGAGATGGCGTGCTTGTAAACCATCTGGCTCACGGTGTTTTTCAGCAGGATAACAAACTGGTCAAAAGACTCGATCTGACCTTGCAGTTTGATGCCGTTCACCAAATAGATAGAAACAGGAATCCGCTCACGGCGCAGCGCATTCAAAAACGGGTCTTGGAGAGATTGCCCCTTAGCCATTTTTCTTTTCCTTATAGTTTGTTGTTTTTAAACACCGAATATCAATATAACAACCTGATTATACAGGGAGTGTCAAGCCGCACCAGCGCGAGCAAGCACGCGGTCGAGATTGCCAGACTCACCAGATTCCAACCAGGTCACATCGGGCCAGCCGCGCAACCAGGTCATCTGTCGTTTTGCCAATTGGCGTGTGGCAACAATGCCACGATAACGCATCTCATCATACCCCACTTCACCGCACAGGTAGTCCCACATTTGGCGATAACCCACACAGCGAATGGAGGGGAGATCCGGGGTCAGATCGCCGCGCGCCATCAGCGCACGAACCTCCTGTTCAAAGCCGCCTTGCAGCATCTTGTCAAAGCGCAGTTCGATACGCTGATGCAGCACGGCGCGATCGCTCGGGGCGATGGCAAACTGCAGCACCCGATAGGGCAAGCCCTCCCCCTGCACCTGCGTCAGCTCGGTAAGGGTCTTGCCGCTGATGCGGTAGACCTCCAGCGCCCGGGAGAGTCGCTGCGGGTCATTAGGGTGGATCCGCGCCCCGGCCACCGGGTCGATGCGCACCAGCTCATCGTGCAGCGCCTGCCAACCGAGGCGTGCAGCCTCTTCCTCAATCCCGGCTCGAATGGCGGGATCGGCAGAGGGCAATGGGGACAATCCCTCCAGCAGCGCCTTGAAATAGAGCATGGTGCCGCCTACCAGCAGCGGAATGCGGCCACGGTCGGCGATCTCTTTCATCTCCCGCAGGGCATCCTTGCAAAAATCGGCTGCCGAATAGCTCATGGCGGGGTCAAGAATGTCGATCAGCCGGTGCGGGGCCCGCGCCAGCTCATCGGCAGTCGGCTTGGCCGTACCTATATCCATGCCGCGATAGATCAGCGCAGAATCGACGCTGATGATGTCGCAAGGCAATGCCTGGCACAGTTCAATGGCGAGATCCGTCTTGCCGGAGGCCGTCGGCCCCATCAGAAAAATTGCGGTCGGCAAGTCACTCGCCATGTTCAAACTCCTCCAGCACGGTCGCCAGCGAAAGGGGGCGCACCATGCGAATGTCTGCCAGTTGGTCACTGAAATCAGTCACAAGTTCCGTCAGCAGACGACTGGCAGTTGAAAAATCGTATATCTTCTCGCGGCTTATCCCCTGCTCCACCAGCCATTGGCATAATACTTCAGCCTGCTGACCAGCATCACTGTCAGATCCGCCCTCGATAATTTGCAGCAATTCGGGTAACAGACGCACCAGATCGGTCTGGCGCAGCAGAGCCGGCACCCGAGTCAGGATCATGGTGTCGCCCCCCCCGCTTTTCAACTCCAGCCCCATCCGTTTCAGCAAACGTTCCTGCTCGGTCACCAGCGCGATCAAATTCTTCGGCAATTTGAAGGAGACCGGCAGCAACAGCGGCTGGGCCGCCAGTCCCTGGCCCCAGGTCTCCAGCAGCCAGTGGCGTAGCAGCACCCGCTCGGCGCGTACCAGCGAAAGCAGCGCCAGCTGATTATCCCGCTCGATCAACAGGTAGGCCTGCTCCACCAGTGTCAGGGCGCGACATCCCCCCTGTTTAGGTGACGGCACTGGATCAGTGGGCTGCGCAGGAGCAGCCTCAGCTGCGATAGGCAGCGTAGTGAGCAGAGCGCCCATGCCGCGCATCGCCTCACGGCTTGGGGGCTCGGGCGGTTGATAATTGCTGGCTCGGCCAGCCCCCTCCCGTACCTGTGCAGGTGCCCGGTAGCTGTGCTCGGCACCGTACCACTCAGGGCGTGGCGCCTGACCGGGATATTCAATCTGCGGACTGACCGGCAACTCGACCAGGGTTTCGGCCATCGGCGCGTCCTGATGAGCGGCGCTGACTCCTTCGCGGCGCAGCGCAGTAAACAGCGCCTGAAAGATAAAGTCGTGGATGAGCCGCGCCTGATGGAAGCGCACCTCATGCTTGGCCGGGTGGACGTTGACATCTACCTGACGGGGATCCAGCTCGATATAGAGCACATAAGCGGCGAAGCGATCGGGAGGCAGCAGCTCGTCATAGGCCTGACGAATGGCGTGATTGATGAGCTTGTCGCGCATCATCCGGCCGTTGACATAGGTGTATTGCAGATCGTTTTGCGGTCTTGCCCCCTCCGGAGTCGCCAACCAGCCCCACAGCCGCACATCGCTGTGCTCGCTCTCCACCGCCAGCGCATGGTGCATGAAGGGGGTGCCGCAAACGGCGGCGAGGCGACGCTCCTGCTCCGGCACGGTATTGGCGGCCTTGTACTGGCGCACCACCTTGCCATTGTGGCGCAGGATCAGGGTGGCATCGAAGTGGGAGAGCGCGATGCGGCGCACCAGCTCGTCGATGTGGGCAAACTCGGTCTTTTCGCTGCGCATGAACTTGCGCCGCGCGGGGGTATTGAAGAAGAGATCCACCACCTCCACCGTGGTGCCCACCGGATGGGCCGCCGGCTTGATGGTGACGCTCATCTCGCGCCCTTCCGCCTGGGCTTGCCAGGCTTCGGACTGCTCGGCGGTACGGGAGGTGAAGGTGAGACGGGAGACCGAGCTGATGGAGGCGAGCGCCTCGCCACGAAAACCGAGGCTGTTGATCCCTTCCAGATCATCCAGCGTGGCCACCTTGGAGGTCGCATGACGCGACAGCGCCAGCACCAGCTCATCTTTGGCGACGCCACAGCCGTTGTCACGGATGCGGATCAGCTTGGCGCCCCCCTTATCGATGTCGATCTCGACCCGGTCGGCCCCCGCATCCAGGCTGTTTTCCACCAGCTCTTTCACCACAGAAGAGGGCCGCTCCACCACCTCTCCGGCTGCAATCTGGTTGGCCAGAATGGGTGGCAAAATACGGATCGGCATCATTTACTCCTGAATTTCTATCTTGCGGATGGTCAGTCTCTTAAGGCTCCAGGAGGGCCGCTCCACCACCTCTCCACCAACCGGAATCTGGTTGGCAAGGATAGGGGGCAATATACGGATCGGCATCATTTACTCCTGAATTTCAATCTTGCTGATGGTATTCGCTAACAGCGGGAGCGGCATCACCCGCTCCCGCGCGTCAGTTTTGCGGAATGTAGAGCACCTGCCCTACCTGAATATTCCGCGACTTGAGCTTGTTGATCTCTACCAGCCGAGCCTGACTCACCCCATGTTTCTCTGCAAGGCGGGAGAGGCTCTCGCCCCGCTTGACCACATGGCGGATCATCTGCGACTTGTCGTCACTGCGAACGGGGGCGGCAGCGCGGCTCTGCCCTTGCTGGGGAATATAGATTGTTTGACCAATCTGAATATCCCGGCTGCGCAGCTGGTTGATCTCCACCAAAGTAGACTGACTCACCCCATGCTTCTCGGCAAGGCGGGAGAGGCTCTCGCCCCGTTTGACCACATGGCGGAGCATCCGCGATTTGTCATAGTCCCCCACACTGCTGACCGGTGCACCGCTCTCCTGCGCTGCCGCCGAGTAAGGCTTGATCACCCCGGCGCCAGAGCCGCTCCCAGCACCGCCGTCGCGGGCGGTGGCGGGCATCTTGTTGGTCACTACCGGCTGCGACTGTGTCTGCCTGGGCTGGCTCACCGGCTGCCGGGCTACCGGTGCAGGGCGAGTAGCGGCAGGTTGGCTCACCTGCCCCTTGCCGGTCAGCATGGCCCCCTTGGTCGGGTGGGCGCGGTAGTAGTTGCGGATCCCCTCGAAGATGGCGCGGGCGAGCTGGTCCTGATAGCTGGCGGTGGCCAGCAGCTTCTCTTCCGCATGGTTGGAGATAAAACCGGTCTCCACCAGCACCGAGGGAATATCCGGCGCCTTCAGCACAGCCAGACTGGCGTGCTCCGGCGCCTTCTTGTGCAGTCGGGCAACCTTGCCCATGGAGCGCAGGATCTGGCGGCTGACGTCATACCCTTCGGCACGGGACTTGTCCATTGAGAGGTCGAGGAAGGTCTGTGCCAGATAGGGGTTGGGATCGGATTCCGCCAACACCTTGCCGACACCGCCCAGCAGCTCGCCCTGCTTCTCCTGCTTCTCCAGCCAGCTGCCCATCTCGCGGTTGGCACGGTTGGTCGAGAGGACCCAGACCGAGGCGCCGCGCGGGGTCGAGTTATGAAAACTGTCTGCATGGATAGAGACCAGCAGATCCGCCTTGGCCTTGCGGGCAATCTCGGAGCGCTTGTTGAGATCGACGAAGTAGTCGCCACGACGGGTCATCACGGCACGCATCCCCGGCTCGCGGTCGATCAGTGCCGCCAGCTTCTGGGAGACCGCCAGCGTGACCCGCTTCTCGTAGGTACGGCGCGGGCCGATGGAGCCTGGGTCTTCCCCGCCGTGGCCCGGGTCGATGGCAATCACCACCCCTTTGCCCTTGCCACCGACAGGCGTAGATTGCACCGCTGCCGCCGAGCGCTTCTCTTCATAAGGCAGGTCGATGACCAGACGGTGGCCATAGGGTCCGGCAGGCGCCAGCGGAAAGACCACCGGTTTGATGGCGGAGCTGAGATCCATCACCAGCCGCAGACCGCCCTTCTCCAGCGGAGTGCTCTGGCGGATCTTGCGCACCAGTTCGCTGTTGTTCTCGATCCGGGCCAGATTGGCGGCGTTGCTCGCCCCTTTCAGATCGATCACCAGCCGATCCGGGCCGGTGAGGGTGAAGTAGTTGTAATTGGGGGCGCTGCTCATATCGAGCACCACCCGGGTGTTATCCGGTGATGGCCAGATTCGTACGCTCTTGAGCTGATTCGCCCAAGAGGGTAACGCCATCAAAGAGAGAGCAATAACAAGGATCAAGCGCACGTAGATGACAACCGTTCCAGAATGGCTTCGCCAATAGCAGAGCGAGCCTCTATCAGAACCTCGCGCTGCTCGCCTACATAAGTGAGGGTAATTTCCAGGTCGGGAGCCGGTAACCAGCCCTCGCCCTTCTCGGACCACTCCACCAGACAGAGAGTGTTGGCGGCAAAATAGTCCCGAATGCCCATGAATTCCAGCTCTTCCGGATCTGCCAGGCGATAGAGATCAAAATGGTAGACCTGCCAGCCATCGAGCTCATAGGGTTCGACCAGGGTGTAAGTCGGGCTTTTTACCTTGCCCTGATGGCCAAGGCCCTGCACCCAGCCGCGGGTCAGGGTGGTTTTACCGGCGCCAAGCGTGCCATGCAAAAACACTGTGGTCGCCTGCTGGCAAGCCTGTGCCAGACGGCCACCCAGTGCCACGGTTGCCGCCTCGTCCGGCAGTGTCATCATCAACTGTTTTGCCATGTTCTTCTTTTTAACTTGTAATGGTGTCGGGATTAACCAGTTTGCGGATCAGGGGCAGCAAGTCTGACGCCAGCATGCCCCGCTCGCCGTCAGCGGCGGCCTGATCTGCAGCCTCGCCGTGGATCACGGCGCCCAGCCAGCTTGCCATGGTGGCAGACCAGCCCTGGGCCAAAAGGGCGGCGATTATACCAGATAACAGATCGCCCATGCCGCCACTTGCCATGCCGGGATTGCCTTCACAACAGAGAGCGACCCGCTCGCCGTCATAAATAAGTGTTCCCGCCCCTTTTAACAACACCACACCGCCATAACGCCGCTGCAGCGCCTGCACGGCGGCAAACCGGTCGGTTTCAATCTCGGCAATGGTGCATCCCAGCAGGCGCGCCGCTTCGCCGGGATGGGGCGTGAGCACCCAATTATCCTGATGGCGGGGAGATTGCGCCAGCCAATTCAATCCATCGGCGTCCAAAACCAGTGGCAGCCGTTCGGTGAGATAACGGACGATTTGCGCGCTTCCCCACTCATCCTGACCGAGGCCGGGACCGATGACCCGCACCGACGCCCACCCCTCGTCACCAGCGCTGGTGAGGCTCATCAGTTCGGGTTGGTAGAGGCTGACCGGCGGATGATCCGGATGCTGACACACCCTCACCAGCCCGGCCCCCGCCCGCAGGCAGGCGCGGGCAGCCAGCACGATGGCCCCCTGCATGCCGCGATTGCCCCCCACCAGCAGCACCTTGCCATAAGAGCCCTTGTGGGAAGCGCGCGGGCGCGGGGTCAGCTGAGTGCTGAGCAGCGGATAATCGATACGCCAGGCAGCGGGCAGCATAGTGTCATCAGGCGTCACGCCAAGGGGATCGCAGTCGAGCTGGCCGACGCAATCCACCCCGTCGCCAGTGAGCATCCCCTGCTTGATACCGATAAAGGTGAGGGTGCGAGTGGCCTGCACCACGGCCCCCATGGCACGGCCGGTATCGCCGTTGAGGCCGGAGGGGAGATCCACCGCCAGCACGGGCACAGCCAAGCTATTGATTGTTGCGACGACCTTTGTCAGTAGTGGCGAGAGGGGCGTGTTGACGCCGGTGCCAAACAGGGCATCAACCACCAGATCCGGGGCGGAGTGTTGGGTATCATCAAACTGCTCGGCCAGCCAGACCCGACCACCGGCCGCCAGCCACTCATCGGCGGCCCGTCTGGCATCCCCCTTAAGCTGGTCGGGTGCTCTGGCGGCAATCACCACCACCTCGATGCCAATCTGGCGGGCAAGGCGGGCCAGCACATAGCCATCACCGCCGTTATTACCGGGGCCGACGAAGATCCACCAACAGCGACTGTCGGGCCAATGCAGGGTGGCATAGGTGCGCAGCGCGGCACCAGCTCGCTCCATCAGGGCATAGAGAGGTTGCCCCTCATCCGCGGCCCAGTTGCGCTCCAGTGTGCGGATCTGTTCAGTCTGCCACAGCCCCTGTGGTAAACTGCACCCCTCTTTTGTGCCCAACGCGCCCCTGATGATCTCTACCATGACGGCTCCCGCCTCTTATCAATCGACCCACGCCAGCAAACACCGGCCAGGCCAAGCCGCATGAGCGCACCTGACTTCCACCAGCTGGCTCACGATATCAAGCTCTGGGCACGGGAGCTAGGTTTTGACCAGGCGGGCATCACCGACACCGACCTGCGTATCGAAGAGCCGAGATTGCAGGCCTGGCTGGATGCGGGCTATCACGGCAGCATGGATTACATGGCGCGCCACGGCATGATGCGGGCGCGCCCCCACGAGCTGCTGCCGGGCACGGTGCGGGTGTTGTCGGTGCGGATGAACTACCTGCCGTTCGAGGCGGGTTTTGCCGCCACCCTGCGCGATCCGACCCTCGGCTATATCAGCCGCTATGCTCTCGGTCGCGACTACCACAAGGTACTGCGCAACCGGCTCAAACAGCTGGGTGATCGCATTGAAGCGCGCTGCGCCGAGCTGTTTCAAGGCTCTGAAGAGACCTTGGGTGAGTGGCGCCCCTTCGTCGACTCCGCCCCCATCCTCGAGCGGCCACTGGCAGCCAAGGCGGGCCTCGGCTGGGTTGGCAAACACTCACTGCTGCTCAACGAATCGGCCGGCTCCTTCTTCTTTCTCGGTGAGCTGTTGCTCAACCTGCCGCTGCCGCTCGACCAGCCAGTGGAGAAGGAGCAGTGCGGCAAGTGCGTCGCCTGCATCAACATCTGCCCGACCGGCGCCATTGTTGCCCCTTATGTGGTGGATGGCCGCCGCTGCATCTCCTATCTCACCATCGAGAACGACGGTCCTATTCCGGAAGAGTTCAGGCCCCTGATGGGCAACCGCATCTACGGCTGCGACGACTGCCAGCTTATCTGCCCCTGGAATCGCTACGCCGATGCCAGCCCGGAACCCGACTTCAGCCCGCGCCCCAGCCTGCACCGACCGCCCCTGCTGGCACTGTGGCGCTGGAGCGAGAGCGAGTTTCTCAAACAGACCGAGGGGAGCCCGATCCGCCGCATCGGTTACCAGCGCTGGCGCCGCAATCTGGCTGTCGCCCTTGGCAATGGCCCGGCGACTCCCGAGGTGATCGCGGCCCTACAACTGGGGCTGACCACCGCCGAACCCATGGTGGCCGAACATATCGAATGGGCGCTGGCCACCCTTGCCCGGCGTCAGGATGAAGAGAACAAGAAGACCCGTTTGCTGATCCGCTGCATCGAAAAAGGTCTGTCGGATCACGCATAAGTGATCTGCCCCTTGCCGGATTGCAGCACTTTTTTCATGCTCTGCCGACCTGCAGTGCCCATAACAGCGTGGTCACTGCAAACTGGTCGGCACACAACAAGGACAACACAGATGCATATGTTGGGAGTGGATATTGGAGGCTCAGGGATCAAGGGCTGTCTGGTCGATACCAAAACCGGCGAATTGATTGGCGAGCGCCATCGCATTGCCACACCGCAACCGGCCACCCCGGCCGCCATCGCCCATACCCTCAAGGCGCTGGTCGAACATTTCGACTGGAAAGGACCGGTGGGCTGCGGCTTTCCCGCCACCATACACAACGGGGTTGCCAAGAGTGCCGCCAACATCGACAAGAGCTGGATCGAAACCGATGCCGAGCATCTGTTTGCCGATGTCACCGGCAAGCCCTGCTATGTGCTGAATGATGCCGATGCAGCCGGTCTGGCCGAGATGCGCTTTGGCGCCGGCAAGGATCGCAAGGGGGTCATCATCCTCATCACGGTCGGTACCGGTATCGGCACCGCCATCTTCGTCAACGGCCATCTGCTGCCCAACACCGAGCTGGGCCATCTGATGCTGGAAGGAATGGTCGCCGAGCACTACTACTCCGATGCGGCGCGCAAACGGGAGGATCTCTCCTGGAACCGCTGGGGCAAGCGCTTCAACAAGTATCTGGCGCGCCTTGAGTTTCTCTTCTCCCCCGACCTCTTCATTCTGGGGGGCGGCAGCGCAGCCAAGCTGGATAAGTTTGTCGATCGCATCGAGACCCGGGCACCGCTGATTCCGGCGGCCAGCCTCAATCAGGCAGGCATTATCGGGGCCGCCCTCTACGCGGCCGAGCAGCAGGGCTAACCGACGCTCACTGCAAGTCAGCAGATACCAATGGAAAGGGCCCGGCACTGCTGCCGGGCCCTTTTGTTTTGCTGTCATCTTGCGTGTTTGGTGCTTATCACCCGTTACATGTCGTCGAGTCGGTGCACTCCGTGCACCAGTCGAGTCAGGCGGGTCTGCTCCAGCCCAGCCAGATTCTCGAGCAAAGCGGTGGTGGCCGGTGTCGGGCACTCCCGGGCCAGATGGCTCAGCTCGCCCACCAGCTGCTCTTCCCAACGGCATACCTGAGTGACGATATCCTGGGTCTGGACTGATGCCGGCAGCTCGAAGCGGGTAATGGCAGGCAGCATATCCTCGCTGAAACTCTGGTTCAGCCAGGTCTCCCTGACCGCCTCTCCCAGCTGAGCAGCATATTCGTGCAGATGGGCACTGGCCGCATCCTCACGTCCTTGCAGATAGACCAGCAACATCCGGCTGCGTTCGCTGTCCACCTGACTGGTCAAACGCCCGTAACAGAGTCCGAGCTGGTGATGAACCTGCTCAAGATAGTGCAGCAACTCTTTGATCTGTTGGAATCTCATCGCACTGCCCTCCATGCTTGTCGACAACATCAGTATAAAAAAACGGCGCCACCGACCCAATCCCTATCCGTGCCCCCCTTGCGCTGCATCAAGGTTGACGCCGACAAAGTGGCCGTCAGGTGAGCCTGTCACGAATAGGGAACGATTTGTGCAGCAATTTGTGCAACGATGGAGGAGCATTAAGCTCGACAGCAGATGTGAACAGAAACGGGCTGGCACACTAATAAAACCAGCATATACCCGATATAAACCATCTTTAATTCGGTCATATCCCGTATGGACGAAACAGGATCTGGCAGAGCAACAATACCATCCTGATCGTTATCCGCCTGACAGAAATCCTTATCACTTTTTTAGACGTCTAGACGTAAAAACATGCGTTGACATGGCCATCCAGACATCTTAGCATCATCCTCCATGATGACAGAGTAACCCAGTGGAACCTCTGCCCAATTTCCCCGCCTGTAGCGCCCTGTGCTTTAAGGCTGTTAGCACGGAAGAATCCATGATTAAGTTGATCGGTCTCAACAAAGTCTACGGTACAGGCAGTGACGCCGTGCACGCCCTGCGTGATGTGAGTCTGCATGTACCCCAAGGCAAAATTTTCGGGGTGATCGGTGCCTCCGGTGCCGGCAAGAGTACCCTCATTCGTTGTGTCAACCTGCTGGAGCGCCCGACAGAGGGACAGGTGATTGTCGATGGCCAGGATCTGGTCGCCCTGAGCGAACGGGATCTGACCCAGGCTCGCCGCCAGATCGGGATGATTTTCCAGCACTTCAACCTGCTTGCCTCCCGCACCGTGTTTGCCAACATCGCCTTTCCGCTGGAGCTGGCAGGCTGGAGCAAAGAGAAGATCCAGCAACGGGTTGCCGAACTGCTGACGCTGGTCGGGCTGGAAGCCCGTGCCCAGGCCTATCCATCCGAGCTTTCCGGCGGTCAGAAACAGCGCGTCGCCATTGCCCGCGCACTGGCACCGGCCCCCAAGGTGCTGCTCTGCGACGAGGCCACCTCGGCCCTCGACCCGCAGACCACCCGCTCGATCCTGACCCTGCTCAAGGAGATCAACGTCAAGCTGGGGCTCACCATTCTGCTCATCACCCACGAGATGGATGTGGTGAAAGGGATTTGTGACGAAGTGGCCATCATCAGCGACGGCCGTCTGATCGAACAGGGCGAAGTGGCCTGGTTCTTCAGCAATGCCAAGACCCAGCTGGCCCGTGACTTCATCCACTCCACCATCCATCTGGAGGTACCGCAGGAGTATCAGGATCGGATGAGCAGTGAGCGGGTGCCGGGCAGCTACCCGCTGGTGAAGCTCGGCTTTACCGGCAGCACGGTCGATACGCCGCTCATCTCCGAGGCGAGCCGCCGTTTCAACATCGACATCAGCATACTGAGCGCAGACATCGAATACGCAGGTGGCGTCAAATTCGGTTTCCTGCTGGCAGAACTGTTCGGGGATGAAGCCCAGTGCGAGGCGACCCAGCAGTTCCTCATCGACAATCACATTCAGCTGGAGGTAATGGGTTATGTCCGAAGCCATGATTAATCTGCTCATCACGGCCCTGGGCGACACCCTGATCATGGTGTTTGCCTCCGCCCTGTTCGGCTGCCTGCTGGGTCTGCCGCTCGGCGTGGCACTGCATGTGACCAAGGCGGGCCAGATCCTGGCCAACCCCTTGCTCAACCGTACTCTGGGCATGGTGGTCAACGTGGGTCGCTCGGTGCCCTTTATCATCCTGCTGGTCGCCATCATTCCGCTGACCCGGCTGATTGTCGGCACCAGTATCGGCACCATCGCTGCCATCGTGCCGCTGACTGTCGGTTGCATCCCTTTCATTGCCCGTCTGGTGGAAGGGGCCCTGATGGAAGTGCCGGACGGCCTGCTTGAAGCGGCCAAGGCGATGGGCGCCAAGCCGCTGCAAATTATCACCAAGGTGCTGCTGCCCGAGGCTCTGCCCGGCATCCTCAACAGTGTCACCATTACCCTCGTCACTCTGGTGAACTACTCGGCCATGGCAGGGGCCATCGGTGGCGGTGGTCTGGGGGATGTGGGTATTCGTTATGGTTATCAGCGCTTTGACCCGACCGTCATGCTGGTGACTGTGGTTATCCTGGTAGTACTGGTTCAACTTATCCAGAGCGCGGGTGAGCGCCTGGTCAACAAATGTGATCATCGTTAATCGTCGATTTCTGACAGGAGGTTTTATGAAATTTGGCATCAAATCCGTTGCGGCTGCCCTGCTGGCTGGTCTGGTTCTGGCCGGTTGCGGTCAAAAAGAAGAGAGCAAGGTTCTGAAAGTGGGCGCTATTGCCGGACCGGAGACCGAACTGGTTGAAGTGGCTGCCAAGGTAGCCAAAGAGAAATACGGTCTGACAGTCGAAGTGGTCAACTTCTCCGACTACGTCACCCCGAACGTGGCGCTGAACGATGGCAGCATCGACGTCAACGCTTTCCAGCACAAACCCTATCTGGATGCGCAAGTACGTGATCGCGGCTTCAAGCTGGTGCCGGTTGGCAACACCTTCGTCTATCCGATTGCCGGTTACTCGAAGAAAATCAAGGCGCTGAGCGAGCTGCAAGATGGCGCCCAGATCGCGGTACCGAACGATCCGACCAACCTGGGCCGCTCCCTGATCCTGCTGGCAAAACAGGGTCTGATCACCCTGAAGGATGGTGCCGGTCTGGAAGCGACCGTGCTGGATATCGCCAGCAACCCGCGCAACTTCAAGATTGTCGAGCTGGAAGCAGCCCAACTGCCGCGCTCGCTGGAAGATGTGGATCTCGCTATCATCAACAACACCTTCGCCGGTCAGATTGGTCTGACCCCGACCGAGAACGGCCTGTTTGTTGAGGACAAAGAGTCCCCCTACGTCAACCTGATCGTCGCCCGCGACAACAACAAGGATGACGAGAAGGTCAAACAGTTCGTACAAGCTTTCCAGACCGATGATGTCTACAAGAAAGGTCTCGAGCTGTTCAAAGGCGGCCTGGTAAAAGGTTGGTAATTGCTCACTCGGCAAAAAAGGCCACGCAATGCGTGGCCTTTTTTATTGGCGCCGCTATCATATCCGCGAGCACGGCAACACGAACATACTCATAACATGAAAAAATGGTATCTGGCCTACTGCAAGCCAAAAGAAGAGGCCCGCGCCCGCGCCCACCTCGATGCCCAGGGTATCGAATCCTATTACCCCATGGTGGAGATCGAGAAGCTGCGCCGGGGCAAGCGAGTTCCGGTACGGGAACCCATGTTCCCCAACTATCTGTTTATCTTCGTTGATTTGGAAGAGGTGACACCGGTCACCCTGAAATCGACCCGCGGCATCAGCCGGATCATCCACTTTGGCAGTGAATGGACCCCCATCAGCAGCAAGCTGGTCTATCAGCTGATGAGCCGCGATGATAGCGACGAGGCGAGAGCTAGCTACGCCAGCCTGCCCTGCTCGGGCGACAAGGTGCTGATTGAAGAGGGGCCGCTTGCCGGCTTCGAAGCCATCTATATGGAGCCGGATGGAGAGAAACGGGCGATTTTGCTGGTCAGCCTGCTCAACCGGGAGACTACCAGCAGCTTCGACAACCACACCTTCAGACGTCTGGACTAAACCCACGGGCCAGACGGCCCGGTGAATGGCAATAGCAATGGCGGGATGATCCCGCCATCTCACGCATCAAGATCAAAGCGGGCGATGACCGCCTGCAGCTTGCCGGTATCGCCAGCCAGTCTGGCTACGATCTCCTCCCCCTGCTGACTGCGCTGACAAGATTGCCGACTGAGCGCGGCAATGTCGTCGACCGTCCCGGATACCTCGGCGGCCACCCGCGACTGCTGCTCGGTTGCCACCGAAATGGCCTCCAGCTGGCCCGACAGCGACTGTACCAGCTGGTTCATGGCACTCAGGGTATCGGTCACCAATCCAACTGCATCCCGCCCTTGCTCTACCAACCGGGTACCGCTGCTGACGGTACTTACCGTCTGGCGAGTCTGCTGGGAGATGGCCGCAATAGTCTGGCTGATCTCGGCGGTTGATTGATGGGTGCGGGTCGCCAGCTGGCGCACCTCGTCGGCCACCACCGCAAAACCGCGCCCCTGCTCGCCTGCCCGCGCCGCTTCTATCGCCGCATTGAGTGCCAGCAGATTGGTCTGCTCGGCTATAGTGGCGATCACCTCGGTGATCTGCCCCACCTGTTCACTCTGATGCTCCAGCAGCCCCATGGCTTCGTTGGCCTGTCCAATCATGGCGGCAATCTGCTGCATGGTATCGCTCATTCGTGCCAGCGCGGCCTCTCCCTGACGGGTCTGCTGCCGCACCTGATGGGCACCATCCGCCACACCGGCAATGTTGCCAGCCACATCACGAGCACTCACCGACATCTGATCGATAGCCGCCGCCACCGCATCGACCCGCTGATCCTGCTCCGTCAGATCCGCCACTATGGCTCTGGTAGTGCTGCCCACATCGAGACAGGCCACCTCGACCTGCCCCACTGCGCCCTGCAACTCCCCGACCAGATGATGTAACTGGGCAGACATCCGGTTGATGGAACCAGTCAATTCTCCCAACTCATCCTGCCCTGTGATTGGCAAGGGCTCGGCCGCCAGCCGGCCATCCGCAACCTGCCCCGCCCGGGTCACCAGACAGGCAATGTCACGGGTCAGACGGCGACTAAAGAGCCAAGCGACCACCATGCCAAGCACGATGGCGCTGCCGGTAGCCAACAGCAGTGTCTGGTTGATGGCCCTCCCAGCTCCGGTCATCTGCGCCGAAATCTGATCCACCTCGGCACGGGTTTTCCCCACCTGCTGGACCAGCTGCTCGCTGAGGCTGGACTGCATCGGCTCGATGTCGGTGGCCATCAGGTAGTTTGCCTGATCCCAATCCGGCGCCTGGCGTTTCTCGATCACCTGCCCCACCAGCTCGGAGAAAGGGGTCACCATCTCTTCAAACAGCTGCCAGAGGCTCTGCTGGGTGTCGGTAAAGAGCGCGGCTTGCTGTTTAACCTCAGCCACACGCTGCTGATGAAACTGGTAGTAATCCTGATACTTGCTGCGGTATTCGGGGTCGCCTGAGATAAGAAAATCCCGCAGGGCTGAGAGGGCGTTGGCGAGGCTGTTGTAGGCATCCCCCACCTGTTTGAGCAGCATGCGGCGATCGCCGGAGAGTTGATCCTGCGGAGTGCCAACTTCTTCATTGGCAAAGGATTGCAGCTGATCGAGCGCAGCCTCCGCCAGCGGCCCCGCCTCCTGCAGCATCAGGGTGTGAGCGGGCAGATTCTCTTCACTCTGGGCGATGGTCCACACCTTCTCCTGATGGCTTTTGAAGGTCTCGAGAGACTTGGCGAGCGCCGGACTGAAGGCCTGATGGGCAATGGCCTGCCAGGCCGACTCCCACTCCTGCTTGAGGCGGGAAGCCTGAGCCGGATCCTTGCCGAGGATCAGATAGCCACGCAAGGCAGAAACGGTGGCAACCAGCGCCTTCTGGCTCGCCTCATCCCGCTGCAAAGCGGGCAGCGCCTGCTCCAGCAGGGTGTGTTGGGCCTGATTGATCTGGGTCAGCCGGTAATAGACCAGCGTGGAGGAGAGCAGGATCAGCAGGTTGATAAAACCGAAGCTGAGCAGCAACTTGCTTGAGATTTTCATGAACATCCTTGTTCAAACGGAGGGATCCAGCCAACAGAATCAGATAGATATCAGTGTAGGCAATCTATCTTGCCAAGTCCGGTGCCAATTAGCCAATTCACTGCGTAATGACTTGACGGCCCACAACAACGTGGCCAGATCGCCGTGCATAGAACTACGACACAGCAATTCAACCTCAACGTTTATCCTTGCCTGACCCTCACAGGACCAAACAAAAATGGCAGACCGGAGTCTGCCATCAATGCCAAGAAAGGGGCCATACAAGCCCCTTTCATCAGGTTATTCGATTCCCGAGGCGGAAGCCGGTTTGATACTCCCGCTCGCGAACGAGGGCGATTTGACCCTGATATCCTTCCAGCCCGATATCCCTGAGCAGGGCGGGTGACAAATTGACCTGCACGAGACGACGCTCAACCCGAGCAATCCTTCTCTGGACCAGGGATTCAACACTGCGCAGTAAAACCAGTTCGATAGACATGACATTCTCCAGTTGAACATGCGGTTCTCCCGGAGAAAGTGGATATCACCCTGCGGGATGAACCGCGGGTGATAAAAAGACAGGGGTTACCTGTTTACGCCACGCGGTAAAAGAGCACGAGATTTCACGCCGCACGCAGTGCCGCGAGAGAATGCAATATTAAGCATCAGATGTTGCATTTTTGTCTCCTTACCGGGTAAAAGTTGAACAGGTTGCAGAAGTCTAAAAAATATCCGAATTTAAAACAAGCCTCTTGCGACTCCTTTTTAAACGTTTTTACGGCATTTTATGCTGCCCGAAGGGGAGCTTGGGGCATCAGATCCCCGAGAGTAGCCGGTACTCTTCCAGTACATAGGTATCCGTCATGCCGCTAACATAATCGAGCAGCAGCCGCACCCGGTAATACCACTCCTGCTCGTTCTGGCAGGCAAAACGTGGATCCGGGGTGGCGATCGCCAATCGATAGGCCTTGAGATGGCGGGCCGAGAGGCGGTGATAGAGGCGGCGCGCAAAGAAAAGCGTCTGACTCCCCTCCCCGGCCAGCAGACGGGCAAACTGTGGCGCTGGCAGCGACAACAGGCAGGCATAACTGGTCAGCACCCCGCGCAGCGCCGCATACCCCTCCAGCTCAAGCGCTTCCACCTCGGGGCGCATAAAGACCAGCTCGCGGGCCACCCGTTTGAGGATATCGAGCACCCGCGCCGCCGGCTCCTGACCGTGCAGCAGCGCTTGCGGATAGGAGCCCTGCAAAATGGCCTGATGTTCGCTGACATAGCTCTGCGCCGCCAGCGCAACCAGATCCCGGGTAAGTTGCTGGCGAAAATGGGGGAAAAAGCCCCGACCAGAAGCCAGCGCCTCATCCAGCAAGGTGCCCATGTAGTCACTCTGGTCAGCAGCTCGCAGCGCCGCCAGCAGTTCACCCTGAGTCAGGATCCGCCGATCTACCGCATCTTCCAGATCGGCGATGCAGTAGGAGATGTCATCGGCCGCCTCCATGATGTAAACCAGCGGATGACGGCAGCCGGGGGCCAATCCCAGGCACTGGCCGAGGGCCCGGTAGAGCGGCTGCTCGCTAAAGAAGATGCCCCGCTTGCTGCTCCAGCCATGATGCTGGCCATAGCTCACCCCGGGCTGGGGCTGCTGCGGGTATTTGCAGAGCGCTGCCAGTTGTCCGAGCGTCAGGTTGAGCTCGTGCAAGCTGTGCACCAGCCGCAGACTCTGGGCGTTGCCATCAAACAGTTGCAGATCCTGACGCAATTCCGCCCACTGGGCCGAGGGGTGCTGCGCCAGCGCCTGCTGATAGAGGGGATCGAGCATCTCGCCGAGCCACTGGCTCATCACCTGCTCGCCAAAGTGGCCAAACGGCGGGTTGCCCACGTCATGAAGCAGGCAGGACATCTCCACCAGATTGATAAAGGCCCCTTCGCAGACCATCCCGACTGGCAAGGCGGCCAGAATGCGGCGGCTGATCTGGCGACCGGTCTCCTGCACCTCCAGCGAGTGGGTGAGGCGACTGCGCACCGAGGCCTTCACATCGAGCGGAAAGACCTGGGTCTTCTGCTGCAACCGGCGCACCGGCGCCGCCTGCACTATACGGGCGCGATCCTGCTCGGTCGCCTCCAGCAGATCCTCGTCCCCCCAGGGGTGGATGCGCGCAGGGGTAATCAAACGGCTATACATCTCGCAGCTCCTTGCCAGCAACTTCCATCAGACTCAAGACAACCTCCAGCATCAAGACAGCAACCAGCGCCGCAGACGGGCGATATCGCCGGGATATTCCCGGCGCAGCGTCTCAATCCAGTCTTCCACGTTTTCCCACCAGGCGGGGTGATCCGGGCTCTGAATAAGCTGGGCTGTCTGCTGCAGTCGGCGCAGGCCAATGGAGCCTGCCGCCCCTTTTATCTTGTGTGCCTCTTCCACCACCCCCGCTTGATCCTTAGCAATCATGTTGGAGTCAAGCACCGCCATGTAGTCCGGCATCATCTTCTCGAACAGATCGACGCTGGAGAGCAGCACCGGTTTACCCACGGTATCGGCGTAATCGGTGAGGAAGGGGATATCCAGCAGGGCATCCTGATTGCCCGCATCCGCCTGCTCGTCCGCTTCATCCTCGGCCAGATCGGCAAACAGGTGGCCAATCACCTCCCGCACTGCTTTGGAGCCAAGCGGCTTGTTAATCACATCCTGCATGCCGTGATCCCGGTAGTACTGGCGATCACCGGTGGAGTTGGCGGTGAGTGCCACCATGGGCGGCAGGCTGTCGCCATAACGCTCCAGCAGGGTTTTCGCCACATCGAAGCCGGTCATGTCCGGCAGCTGGATATCGAGCAAAATGAGGTCGAAATCATCCGGGTTGGCCATCGCCAACGCCTGGGTGCCGTCCCGTGCCACCTGCACCTGATGACCCAGCTTGCCCAGCAGGGCGCAGGCCACCGTCACGTTAAGCTCCACATCCTCCACCAGCAGGATATCGAGGGAGGGCATCTCCTCCTCCTGCTCTGGCAACACAGGCTCGGCGCAAGCCACCTCCAGCTCGGCGGTAAAGCAGGAGCCTTCGCCCGGATCGCTGTCCACATAAAGCTGGCCGCCCATCGCCTGCACCAGCTGACGGGAGACCGCGAGGCCAATGCCGGTGCCGGTGGCGTGCTTCTTGCCCTGCACCTGATAGTACATGGCGAAGATCTTCTCCTGCTGGGCGCGCGGGATGCCGATGCCGGTATCCTCCACCTCGAAGTGCAGGGCCAGCTTGCCCGGCTCATCGGCGGGATGGGAGAGACAACGCACGGTGACGCCCCCCTCATCGGTAAACTTGACCGCATTGCCCACCAGATTCCACAGCACCTGACGCAGGCGGGTACCGTCAGCCATCACAAATTGCGGCATGTCGCCATCGCGATCGAAATGAAGATAGAGCCCCTTCTGCTCCGCCTGAATGCGCGACAGGGTCTCCAGCTCGTCGAGGAAGGCAGGCAGATCGATACGGGTCGGCGCAATTTCGAGACGACGGCGATCGAGTTTATCCAAGTCGATGATGTCGTTGAAGATATTGCCAAGGGTCACCGCACTCAGGTGAATGGTCTTGAGCTGCTGATGCTGCTTGGGATCGAGGGGAGTATCCATCAGCATCCGGCTTAAGCCCACGATGCCGTTGAGCGGGGTGCGCAACTCGTGGCTGATGGTGGAGATAAAGGTGGTCTTGTCGCGACTCGCCTTCTCAAGCTTGTCCTGATACTGCTTGCGCTCGGTGATATCGCGGCCAAAACCGAGCAGCCCGAGTCGCTTGCCGAAGCGGTCGAAGAAGGGCACCTTGCGCAGCTCGAAGTAGGCTTTACGGCCATCGGGATACTCCAGCCACTGCTCGTAGGTGAGCGGCTCGTTGCTGGCAAAAACCTGCTTGTCGGTCTCCACCACCTTGTTGGCGATCTCCTGCTTGTAGACATCGAACGGGGTCAGACCAATCAGCTCGGCCTCCACCTTGCCGGTCAGCTCCTCCATGGCGCGGTTGCAGCCGGAGAACTGCTCATCCTCGTTGCGGTAGTAGACCAGATCGGGGGAGCAGTCGATAAAGGAGCGCAGCAGGGCGGTGCGCTCCCCCAGATGGAGCTGGGCTTTCTCCCGCTGGAACACCTCGTTCTCGAGATCCTCGATGGCCTGCAGACGCAGACTCTCGGCCCGGTTGGTCTCGGCAATCTGGGCGTTGAGGCGGCTGATGTTCTCCTGCAGCTGGGTATTGAGCTCCAGATCCCGCTCGCGCATATCTTGCAGCTTGCGCACCATCCGGCTCAGTCGTTGACGGGAATCCTCCAGCTGATCCACCACGATGGAGAGAAAATAGACCGCCCAGGGGGTCACCAGCAGGCCAAAGAAGACCGAGCGAACGAAGTCGATCACATCGATATTGCCGCGCAGGAACAGGGTCACCCCCATCTGGATCGCGACCGCCAGCACGATAATGCCCGCCGCCAGGAACATGCTGAAGCGCACCAGTCCCAGCTTGGTCATCAGATCGACATAATATTGCGCCCAGGATTTAATCTGTTTCATCTTATTGTTTTCCCCCGATATTCGCGGTACAGAATACCAGCACAACCGAGTGAACTCTTCTTAATCTCGCACAATTAATTAACGATTCGCCGAATGAAATGAGTGGGTTAGGATAATTGGCAATATTGAGTCAGTTGCCATTAAGGTTTTTTCTTTATACTCACCGGCCGAAAAAATTCACCACCATTTAATTTAGGAGTTATCCGATGCGCAACACCACCTTGCTGGGCCTGGGCCTGCTGGTCGCAAATAGTGCTTATGCTGATTTGGGTGAAATTCCCAAGGAGTCTGGCTGGTCCGGTTTCCTGCTCGGCGGGGTCAGTGTCATCAATTACGAATCAAATTTTTATAGCGGTGATGATGAAAACCGCCGCCTGAGCGGACTGGGCAGTGCCGAGAGCAGCTCCGCCGTTGCCCCGCTGCTCAACGCCGATATCCGATACACCTTTGCCGATACCCGCACCCAGGTCTTCCTCGGTAACCTGATCCAGGATGCCATCCGTTTCGACTTCACCCAGCAGCTCGGTATCCGTCAGGAGATGAGCGACAAGGGCATCGTAGCTGGCTCCGTGGTCTTTAATGCCATGCCGACCGAGCAGTGGAGCGATCCCTTCGCTGTAGGCGTTGATCGCCAGTCGACCGATAT
This sequence comes from Aeromonas sp. ANP5, assembly GCF_963870295.1. Taxonomy (NCBI): domain Bacteria; kingdom Pseudomonadati; phylum Pseudomonadota; class Gammaproteobacteria; order Aeromonadales; family Aeromonadaceae; genus Aeromonas; species Aeromonas sp. ANP5. The sequence continues at coordinate 205,827 of NZ_CAWMRY010000003.1, forward strand.
CAAGTCAAAAGGGGTTCGCTTCGCCTGGGACAGCATCTGGGGTAGCAACTTCAATGGCAGCCTGACCACCCGCAACATCGAGGTGGATGAGGAGCGCAGCGGCAGCCAGTACGGCGCCGATACTGCAGCCAAACTGGATCGCAACGGCAAGATCCACGCCCTCGACCTCTCCTACAAATGGCAGCTGGCACCCGGTCAGATGCTGGAGCCAGCCTTTATCTACCGCCAAGCCGACCTGGACGGCAGCGCCCAAAGCTACAAGAGCAACGGCCTGCAGTTGACCTACGGCATGCGCGCTTCCCAGTGGTCTTTCGTCAGCAACGCCTATCTGGGCCAGACCAAATATGATGAGGCCAACCCGATCTTTGGCCAAAACGCCGACTCCGACGAGTTTGCCCTGACCGGTACCTTCTTCTGGCACCGCCTGTTCGGTATTGCGCCGCTCTCCGCAACCTTTACCGCTGGCTACGCCAAGTCCGATTCCGACATCAACTTCTACGATTCTGAATCCGTGATGTTCAACACCGGCCTGCTCTACAACTTCTAACAACTGTTGTGCGCACCGATACAACAAGGCCACCCGAAGGGGGCCTTGTTGCTATCCGGCGTTTGACTCAAATACCCAGGGAGTCGAGCAGATCGTCGTGATCGTTGGCGACCGGGGCCGCAGCCTGAACCGGCTTGGCGGCATCCTGCTTGGCCTGGGCGATCAGCGCATCGGGATCCAGCTCCTCGTGCTCCATCCCCTCATTGTGGATACGGATGAACTCGGTTTTGTCCATCGCCAGCTCCAGATAGAAGATGTTGTTGCGGGCGGTGAAGAAGGTGACGCGGCGGGACTCCGGGCTGTCGAGATTGGTATCGACGCTCAGCATCACCTGCTTGTTGAGCGCCAGCATCTTCGGCTGGTTCTGGGTGATGTGGGTCTGCAGATCCCGGCCCACCTTGACGGTAAAGCTGCCGACGATCTGGTTCATCAGCTCGCCCATCACGTTGCTCACCTCGTCAGAGGTGTGAGAGATGGCGAGATCCTCCTTGGAGAGCCCCATGCTCAGCATGTAGCTCTCGTACAGTTCCATGGCGGCGGCGGCGGAGAAGTTGATCACCACCAGACCGGAAAAACCGCCATCGAACAGCACGAAGCAGCCGATATCCGGCTTGAGGCAGGTCTTGCTGATCCGCTGCACCATGCCGGAAAACCGCACCTGACTCATGGTCGCAGCACTCAAAACGTCCGTCACCGAGTTGCACAGGCTGAGCAGCACATCCTCTGTGGTCAATACGGCATCGTCATCGGATCTTGTCACTATCATGGGACCTTCCTGAACATCGAAAATGGGCTTATCTATACCATAACTCTAACAGATGGCGCGGCCCGGAGACTGAAATAGCGACGCGCCTCTCAGTTGACTCCGTTATCAGCAGCCACAGGGGTGAAACCACTCAGCTTGGCGAGCCGGGCACGCCATATATCGGCCTGCTGCGCCAAAACTTGTGGCTCGTAAGGCAAGACCGGATGGGCTCCCCAGATGGGGCCGGGCCAGGCGCGATCCGTCGCAAAGCGGGCGACATGGTGAAGGTGGAGTTGCGGCACCAGATTGCCCAGCGCTCCGATGTTGATCTTGTCCGGGCTGAGGGCCTGTTCCATCAGGGCGGCGACGGCGCAGGACTCCTGCATCAGCTGTTGCTGCTGCTCCGGCGCCAGATGGTGAATTTCCCGCAGGTTGGCTACTCGCGGTACCAGGATAAGCCAGGGATACTGGCTGTCTTTGGCCAGCAAGACACGGCAGAGGGGCAGATCCCCGAGCCACCGGGTATCTGCCTGCAGGCGTGAATGCAATTCAAACATGAAAACCTCGTTGAGTACGATGAACAGAGCGCCTGAAAAAGGAGTGTCCACGTTACTGCAACGGGCAGAAAACTTAAAGCTGTGGCACGGCCCAACCGATAAAGCGCTTGCGCAGGGCAGGATCGGCTTGGAGGAACAGCTGCTGCAACTGCCCTTCCAGCTCGCTGGCGGCCACAACGGGTTGAGAGCCGCCAGAAACTGCATTGACTGACGGAGCCGCAACCACTCCCGCTGTCAGCGCCGCCTTGCCGCCGCTGCGGTTGTATTCAGCCAGTTTGCCGTTCCAATCCACCCCAAGCAGCATGCCGCTGGTCACCAGCACATCCTGCTGGATGGCAAGCGCGCGGCCATTCTCCTGCAGCGCCACCACCGGAGCCTTGGCATACGACTGCATCCCCCGCTCGTCCCCCGGTACGCTAGCCGTCAGCTGCAAATGCTGATTGCTGCCCTGATAGCGCACCACCTGCGGCTCGGAGCGTACCTGCCGATCATTCTCGCTGCTGCTGCGACTGGGGATCACCCCCTCGAAGCGCACCAGCAGTTGCTGCTCGCCATCCGCCAGGGTGGCATGCTGCTCGTCCTGCAAGGTACCGTTGCTCACCGCGAGGATGCGGAAATTCTCCGGCACCTTCACTTCCACCATGGCCTGCACACTGCCAGCCCCCAACACTGCACAGAGCAGCACAAAACCGGTCAACCCTCTATTACTCTTCATTCCCGCTGATCTTCCTGATGCCGATGATGGGCGCAGGGTAGCAGCCGAAGATGACAGAAAAATAACGCCGCTCAGAGCAGGTAGTGGGGTCGCTCGGCAAACCACTGGGCCAGCACCTGCTTGAACAACCGGATCTTGCGTGGCACCCGTCGCTGCTGGGCATGCAGCACATGGAGCTGATGCAGGCCGCTCTGCCACTCATCTAGCACGGTCACCAGCTCTCCTGCCCTCAGCAGCGACTCCACCAGCATCAGCGGGCACTTGGCATAGCCCATACCGGCGAGCGCCAGTTGCAACACGGTACTGTAGTGGTTGGCTCGCACCTTGCCCTGCACCAGAATGTGGGCCTCCTCCCCCTCACGGATAAAGTGCCACTGCTCCCAGGCCGGATTGTGCCCCTGCAACAGGCAGCTGCGCCCGCTCAGCTCATAGGGAGTGGCAGGACGCCCCTCTCGCGCCTCCAGTGCGGGGCTCGCCACCACCACATCCTTGAGCCGCCCCAGCGGCAGGGCCACCAGATTGTCCGGCACCTCGTTCATGGCGCGCAGGGCGATGTCGTTCTCCCCCTGACTCATGTCGACCATCTGGTTGGTGAAGTTGAGCTCCACCTCCACTCCCGGGCAGAGCACGGCAAAGCTGGCCAGCAGCTCGCTCACCATGCGATCGCCGGTGCTGACCGGGCAGGTAAAACGCAGCCGACCGCCATCCTCTTCGGTCAGCGCCTGAATATCCTGCTCCGCCTGCCGTGCCAGCGCGAAGATCTCCCCCGCCTGCTGATAGAGCGTCTTGCCCGCCTCGGTCAGGCTGAGGCGGCGGGTGGTGCGCTGCAACAGTTGCGCATTGAGGGAGGACTCCAGCGCGCTAACGTGGCGGCTCAGCATCCCCTTGCTCACTCCCAGCGTATCGGCAGCGGCCGAGAAACTGCCGCGCAGCACCACCTCATAAAAGCTGGCCAGATGGGCGATATCCATCATTAGCTCCAATATGGAAACAATGGGTTTATTTTACGCGCTTTTTCGCCTTTTCTGTTGCGCTAGAATCGACACATCCCAACCAGGAGTGATGCAGATGAAAATTGTGATTGTGGGTGCCTCCGGCACCGTCGGCTCCGCGGTCAGTGAACTGCTTGCCAAAGATCATCAGGTGATCCGGATCGGCCACAGCCGTGGCGATGCCACGGTCGACATGCGCGATCCCGCCTCCATCAAGGCGCTGTTTGCCCAAGTGGGCCAGTTTGATGCACTGGTTGTCGCCAGCGGCAGCGTGGCCTTCAACGGCCTGACCGAGATGACCGACGAGCAGTGGCAGGTGGGACTGGAGAGCAAGCTGATGGGCCAGATCAACCTGACCCGAGCCGCCATTCCCTATCTGACTGACAAGGGTTCCATCACTTTGATCAGCGGTATTCTGAGCGAGGAGCCGATCAACTGGGGCGTGAGCGCCAGCACCGTCAACGGCGCTATCGATCACTTTGTGAGAGCGGCCGCCTGCGAGTTACCCCGCGGCCTGCGCATCAACGTGGTAAGCCCGACCGTGCTGGCGGAGTCGATGGACAAATACGCTGACTTCTTCCCGGGCTTCGTACCGGTACCCGCCGCCAAAGTGGCGCAGGCCTACAAGAAGTCGGTGCTGGGCATCCAGACCGGCCAGGTGTTCAGAGTGAACGGTTGAGCGCTGCTCGCTTACCGCCAGACCAGCAATAAAAATGGGCCCCATAGTGGGGCCCGTCTGTTTCTCTGCCTCTCTCCTTCGCCGCCAGCAAACGTTTGTTTGTTGGCGACAAAAAAAGAGAGCAACCCTTAGTCGATCAGACCGTACTGATCGCGCAGCACCTCGATGATCTCCTGCTTGGGATTGGCAGAACGCGCCAGCTTGTGGCCGATTATCTTCTCGGCGATCCCGACATAGGTGTTGGAGATATCCATCATCACTTCGGTCGGCAGCTTGTTGTCGCGGGCCAGGGCAAAACGTTCCGGCATGCGGTTCTTGTTGAGCAGGATGTCCGGATCCGGGAAGTGGTTGAGCAACCACTGACGGAAACCCTCTTTGGACTTCTCGACAATCTGACCGTCGCGCAGGGCCGCGCCATCCCAGATACGGGAGCTGTCGGGGGTGCCCACTTCGTCCATGTAGATCAGCTTCTCGTTGCCGGCGGCATCGTGGACGTAACCAAACTCGAACTTGGTATCGACGAAGATCTGATCCAGCCCGGCCAGCGCGTCGCTGATGACGTTGAAGCCCTCTTTGAGCAGCACTTCGTAGCGGTCGATGTCGGCCGGTTTGCTGAAGTTGAAGCCTTTATAGTGGCGCTCGATATCGGCACGGGAGACGTTGACGTCATCGGCTTCCGGCACGCCATCCAGCCCTTTCAGCACGCCCTTGGTAGACGGGGTGATGAGGATTTCCGGCAGCTTCTGATCCTTTTTGAGCCCTTCCGGCAGGGTGATGCCGCAGAACTCGCGCTCGCCATCCTTGTAGGCACGCCACATGGAGCCGGTGATGTACTGGCGGGCAATCGCCTCGATCATCACCGGACGGGCTTTTTGCACGATCCAGACGAAGGGGTGCGGAATATCCAGAATGTGGCTGTCGGCCAGTCCCTTCTCCTTGAACAGCTTGAACCAGTGGCTGGAGATGGCGTTGAGCGCCGCCCCTTTGCCCGGCACGCCGTTCAGGCCATCCACACCTTGCCAGATGCAATCGAAGGCCGAGATGCGATCGCTGATCACCATGAGGGCGAGGGGCGCATCGGCCGGCACATCATAGCCTTTCTCTTTTATGAGCCGGGCACTGTCTTCGGGGGTCAACCAGTAGACGCTGCGCACTTTGCCGGAATGGACAGGTTTATCGGTACGGATCGGCAAATCGTCATTCACCGCCAATACTTGATCTGCAAGACTCATGGCTAATAACACTTCCTGTTTGTGGGGGGTAAACATCGCGAGTTCCTCACCTGCGCGCTCTGTTTGCAACGGGCTGGCAAGGGGGCTCGCATCATCGAAAACCGCTCGGAATCCCCGCGTTTTCAGGGGGATTCAGATAACAAAACAGGGGCACAAGGCCCCTGTATTTATTCTGCTTTTGCTGCTGCCTGATCGGCCAGCCCCTTGGCGAACGCCTCGGACAGGCTGATATACATCTGGGAGATAACCCCGGACGATACCGGCTTCTTGTCCTTGTCGAACAGGGTAATGGAGGTCTTGCCTCCCGCCATTTCGCCAAGCTGGAAGCGGTATTTCTCCTCCTCCAGTTTGAACGGCTCGCTCCCTTTCGCCTTCCAGAACTCGGCGCCCGGCTCTTCGTACTCGACGTCGATCCAGCCCAGAGACTGCTGGGTATCCTTGATGGTGAAACCGTAAGCGGGCAGTACCTGGTTGAGGCGACGCCACACCTGCTCAAAGGAGCCTTCGGCAATCCAGGCGCTCAGTTCGTTGTTGTCCAGACCCAGTTGCAGACCCATGCCATCGTTGGACTTGTGCTGCTCGCGGGCTTTCAGCTGGCTGTCGTAATAGAGAGAGAACTGGTTCAGTACCCGCGCGGCATAGCGCTGGGCATCGGCAGGGGTCAGCTTGTTACTGGTCTCGCCATCGATGGTCTCTTCGTGATCCAGCACCCGGACCGACATGTTGACGGCGTGGCGCTGGGCGTCGTTGCGTACGGTGAACTGGTAACGCTGACGGATTTTGAAGTCTTCGTCATCTTCACCCCAGCCATCGAGAGCGACCGTGTTGTCAAACCAGCCGGTCTGCAATACGCCATCCTGCTGATCCAGCTTCTCGGTGGTGACCTTGTATTTGGCCAGGAAGTTCATCAGGAACGACCAGGTATCGCGCTCCACGCTCTGGCTGGTGCTCAGGGCATAGAAGGCAACGGTCGGTTCGGTTGCGCTCTGCACCACCTGACTGCCCGGTACCACGGTCAGCAGTTGAGCGGGAGGGCGCACATCAACCTGGGCGCCGAGGGCACCTTCACGGCTGCTCTCGGGAAGCGGCGGGATATCGTACTGGCTGTTGAAGGTGGGGGCACTCAATCCTGCGGGGATCAAGAACGCGCGGCCCTCGAGGCGGGCATCTTCATAACCGAAGTCGCGGTTGGCCATTTTGCGATCCTGGGGGGTGCTGCAACCGGCCAAGACGGCCACAGTCGCAACGCTCAGCACCAGACGGGCTCTATTTCCCTTTCCATTAGATTTAAACACTCGCCATCAACTCCGCTGTGGTCAGTGCTCGCGCCATCAGCTGTTCGCCCTCGGGGGTGAGGTCAACCAGCGGCAGGCGCAAGGTGGCTGTTGCAATCAACCCCAGTTGGGCACAGGCCCATTTCACCGGGGTGGGGCTCGGTTCGCAGAACAGAGTCTTGTGCAACGGCATCAAGAGATTGTTGATGTCATGCGCCTGCCCGGCATCACCGGCCAGCGCAGCACGACACATGTCGGCCATCTGGGCCGCTGCAATATTGGTGGTGACCGAAATCACGCCATCGCCACCTTGCAGCATAAAATCACAACCAGTGGCATCGTCGCCACTGTAGAGAGCAAACTCCGGCCCGCACAGCTCGCGCAGCAGCGGAGTGCGGCTCAAATCGCCGGTTGCCTCTTTCAAACCGATAATGCCGGGAACCTTGGCCAGACGGGCCACGGTCTCCGGTTTGAGATCGCAACAGGTGCGACCGGGCACATTATAAAGAATTTGGGGCAGACCACTAGCATCGGCGATCGCACAATAGTGGCGATAGAGACCTTCCTGAGTGGGCTTGTTGTAGTAAGGAGTCACCGAAAGGCCCGCCACCACGCCTGTTTTGGCCAGTCGCTTTGCCAATTCAATGGCATGGGCAGTATTGTTGGAGCCGCAACCGGCGATGACGGGAATGCGTCCGGCGGCATACTCAACGGTCTTTTCAACGACGGCGATATGCTCCTGCTCGCTCAGGGTCACCGATTCCCCTGTGGTACCCACCGCAACAATGGCGCTGGTCCCGGCGCTGACATGATAGTCGACCAGTTTGGCCAGACTGGCCCAATCGACTTCACCTGAAGCCAGCATGGGGGTAACGAGCGCAACAATACTACCGCGTAACATGGACTTTTCTCCCGATTTTCAGGGGCGTAATGGTAAAGCTGACCCCTTTGAAAAACAAGGGAGAGAGGGGGCAAGCCGTGATACCATCCGGAACAAAAAGTAATGGACGAAAGTCGGCAGCGTCCCTCAGGGAGTGGTCATCAGGGCCGGAGGGTTGACTTGCCAGCGCGGCTTTCGCAACGAAATAACGGACGAGAGAAGATTTATGACTCACTACCTGGTCGTAACGGCCATCGGCACGGACAGGCCTGGCATCGTCAATGAAGTGACCCGCCACGTCAGTGGCTGTGGTTGCAACATTGTGGACAGCCGCCTTGGCATCTTCGGCAATGAATTTACCTTTATCATGCTGCTCTCGGGCGACTGGAACAGCATGATGCAACTCGAAATCAGCCTGCCCCTGCGTAGCCAGGAGTGGGATCTCATCACCATGATGAAACGCACCGAACGCCACCAGTCCCTGCAGTATGACATCCGCGCCAGTGCCGACCTGTTGATCCGCGACGAGCCCGGCATCGTAAGCCAGTGCACCCAGTTCTTCAGCGAACATGGCTGGAACATTCAGGCGATGCAATCCATGACCCTGGAGCAGCAGCCGTTCAACCTGCTGAAGATCAGTTTTCAGCTCAATCTGGCCAGAGAGGGTGAAGTGGAAGGTTCGCAAACCGCCTTCGCCGAATTCTGTCGTCAACTGGGTGCCGAATCGTTCGAGTTTATCGTCAATCGCAAACACGCCTGAGGGCGTTTTACCCGAGGAGACCCCATGCAACCACTACAAGCTGGCAGCCCCGCCCCCGATTTCTCCCTGCCCGACCAGAATGGCAATCAGGTCAGCCTCGCTGGCCTGCGCGGCAAGAAGGTGCTGGTCTATTTCTACCCCAAGGCGATGACCCCCGGCTGCACCACCCAGGCCTGCAGCCTGCGCGATGTGAACGCCGAGTTGGCCGCCCTCAATGTGGTGGTGCTTGGCATCAGCCCTGATCCGGCCAAACGGCTGAAAAAGTTCGAAGAGCGGGACCAGCTCAACTTCACCCTGCTGGCTGATGAAGACCACGCCGTCGCGGATGCCTTTGGCGTCTGGGGCCCGAAGAAATTTATGGGCAAGGAGTATGACGGCATTCACCGCCAGAGCTTCCTGATCGACGAAGAGGGCAAGATTGCCCACCACTTCGACAAGTTCAAAACCAGCGATCACCATCAGGTGGTACTGGATTTCCTCAAGAGATAACCCTCCCCTGCGTCATTGAAAGGCCTGCCATGCAGGCCTTTTTTATCTGGCCAGCCGCCCCTTGCCAGCGGATTTTTCTCACCAACTCCCCCGCCCAGATCAAAAAATTCATTTTATATATGGGTTAACGTGACCCCAGAATCATCTTCCAGCGAGATATCCCATGAACATGAGCAACACTGAGCGTTTGATCCTGAGCAACCAGTACGAAATTCTGGCGAAACTCAATCCGGAGAAAGCGGACGTCTACCAACGCGCCAGCACCATCATCGAGCGCGGCTACTGCCTGCAGATCCTCGAGCTGGAGAAGAGCTTCGGCCATCTGGATCTGGCAACCTGCCAAGAGGTGATCGACACCCTGGAGCTGCACCACGCGCTGGCCATCTCATGGGGCAATCTGGATGCAGCCGATCAGGGCGAGATCAACGCCAGTCGGCTGGAGTTCAACGGCTACAGCCGCAGCCAGGAGCGTGAGCTGGCTGACTACGTCTGCTTCCTGCTGGAGGTGGACAAGCGCTTCCCCGAGCTCAAGTGCCCGTGCGACGAGCTCTCCAGCGACATCGCCATGCGCGACAAATACCAGCGGATGCTGCAGGTGTGGCGTCAGTGTCCACGTCAGTACAAGCTCTCCATCCAGGAGATCCGCAAGGTGCTGGCGGCCTGATCCGCATACCAACCGCAACAAAAAAGGCGCCACTGGCGCCTTTTTGCATCTGAAACGGGTTATTCGTAGAGAAAGGATTTATCGAGCTGCTGGAAGGCGGCCTTGAGGGTATCGGCCAGCTCTTCATAGCGCGGCTGGGAAACCAGCTGGCGGCGGCCACCCTGCTCGTTCATCTTGCCGTTGATCTCCCGATACCAGCTCGCCAGCGACGGGGGCAATCGGGTATCGGCACGCTGGCCGAGCCAGTAGTAGCCCTGCAGCGGCAAACTGAGCAGAAACAGCACGGAAGTGATGACAGAAGGCCAGTAGTGCAGCTCGCCAAACTGGAACTGCAGCATCACGCTCAACACCGCCAGTGCGGGGATCACCTTGAGGGCGAACTCGGTCGCCTTGATCACCCGATTTTCAGGAAACATCGAATTGAGCTCGGGACGGCGCGGCCAAAGCGTCATATAATGGCGGCCTTGCTGTAACTTAGTTCCAAAAATGTTCATGCTCATACTACCTCCGAGCGCTTTTTGAACGTACTAACGGCAAAACCTCGACAAAATTTGATGCAAAGTAACAAAGGTTGAGGATGACTTTGTTATTTTTCAACAATCGGGTTATCCTTTGTACGCCCATTTTTGCGTCAAAAGCTTCTTGCTATTGACCTGTCAGGGACGTCTGGATTTCGGGTCTTGTATCACTATACAAGGGGCAAGCAACAGATTGCCAACCCTCATAAGGATAAGTTGAAAGTTTTTGGCCGCACCGCGTCCAACGCATCCGCCTACACAACCCAATCTGCGATAGGATTTATTCATGAGTAAGCTGGTTCTTGTTCTTAACTGTGGCAGCTCTTCCCTGAAGTTTGCCGTCATTGACGCAACCACCGGTGATGACCTGCTGTCCGGCCTGGCCGAGTGCTTCAACCTCGACGACGCCCGCATCAAGTGGAAACTGAATGGCGAGAAAGGCAGTGCCGATCTGGGCGCGGGTGCCGCTCACCAGGAAGCGCTGGACTTCATCGTCAACAAGATCCTGCCGCTCAATCCGGAACTGTCCAAGAACCTGATCGCCATCGGTCACCGTGTTGTTCACGGTGGCGAGCGCTTCACCTCTTCCGTTGTCATCTGCGAAGACGTGATTGCCGGCATCGAAGCCGCCGTTCCGTACGCACCGCTGCACAACCCGGCTCACCTGATCGGTATCCGTGAAGCTCGCCGCGTATTCCCGGCGCTGGCTGACAAGAACGTGGCCGTATTCGATACCGCGTTCCACCAGACCATGCCGGAAGAAGCCTTCCTGTACGCCCTGCCGTACAAGCTCTACAAAGAGAACGGCATCCGTCGCTACGGCGCTCACGGCACCAGCCACTACTACATCAGCCTGGAGGCTGCCAAGCAGCTGAACAAGCCGGTTGAAGAGCTGAACATCATCAACTGCCACTTGGGCAACGGCGGTTCCGTCTGCGCCATCAAGAACGGCAAATCTGTTGATACCTCCATGGGTCTGACCCCGCTGGAAGGCCTGGTGATGGGTACCCGCTCCGGCGATCTGGACCCGGCCATCATCTTCTTCCTGCACGACAAGCTGGGCATGAGCGTTGCTGATATCAACACCATGCTGACCAAAGAGTCCGGCCTGCAGGGTCTGACCGAAGTGACCTCCGACTGCCGTTTCGTTGAAGACAACTACGACAGCAAAGAAGAAGCCAAGCGTGCTATGGACGTTTACTGCTATCGCCTGGCCAAGTACATCGGCGCCTACGCTGCCGCCATGGACGGTCGTCTGGACGCCGTTGTTTTCACCGGTGGTATCGGTGAAAACTCCGCCCCGATCCGTGAAATCACCCTGAACAAGCTGGGTCTGCTGGGCTTTGACGTTGATCACGACGCCAACCTGAAGGCTCGTTTCGGCAAGGGTGGCGAGATCACCAAGGCTGGTTCTACCAAGGCCCTGGTTATCCCGACCAACGAAGAGTGGGTTATCGCCCACGACGCGCTGGAACTGGTCGGCGCTTAATTGACGCAGTAACTCGAGGCCGCCCACCAGGGCGGCCTTTTCCTGATCCCAAAAAATGAACAAGGGGTATAAAGTGGCACGCACTATTATGCTTATCCCGGTCGGCACTGGTGTCGGCGTAACTTCCGTGAGTCTGGGCGTTGTTCGCGCCATGGAGCGTCACGGTGTCAATGTCAGCTTCTTCAAACCGGTTGCCCAGCCGCGTCCGGGTGAAACCGGTGCCGAGCGCTCAACCGCCGTTATCCGCGCTGCTGCCAACATCAATCCGCCCGAGCCCTTCACCCTCTCCTACGCCGAGAACATGATCAGCTCCAGCAACACCGATATCCTGCTGGAAGAGATCGTTGCCCGCTTCGAAGAGCACGTGAAATCCAGCGGTGCCGAAGTGCTGGTTGTCGAAGGTATGGTGCCGACCGACAAGCAGCCCTTTGCCAACAAGCTTAACTACGACGTCGCCAAGGCGCTGGACGCTGACATGGTATTCGTGACCCACCCGGGCCATGACTCCAGCCAGAAGCTGAAAGAGCGCATCGAACTGGCCTGCTCCAACTTCGGTGGTGTCAACAACCCCCGCATCGTTGGTTGCGTGATCAACAAGGTTGGCGCGCCGGTTGACGAGCATGGCGTAACCCGCCCTGACCTGACCGAGATGTTCGAAGCCCATCACCACGCTTCTGACGCGGCTCACAACCTGGAAGTGCTGCAAGTGTTCGGCAAGAGCCCGCTGCGCATCCTGGGTTGCATCCCCTGGAACACCCAGCTGATCGCCCCGCGCGCCAAGGATCTCGCCAAGCATCTGGCCGCCAAGATCCTGCACAAGGGTGAGCTGGACAGCCGTCGCCTGCAGACCGTGACCTTCTGTGCCCGCTCCATCCACAACATGGTCGAGCACTTCCGTCCGGGCAGCCTGCTGGTCACCTCCGGCGACCGCTCTGACGTCATCGTCTCCGCCTGCCTCTCCGCCATGAACGGCGTCAAGCTGGGCGCCCTGCTGCTGACCGGCAACTATCATCCGGAGCCGCAGGTCATGGCGCTGTGCCAACAGGCCATGGCCACCGGCCTGCCGATCATGATGACCGGTACCAACACCTGGCAGACCGCCGTCAGCCTGCAGAACTTCAACGTCGACATTCCGGAAGATGACCGCGAGCGTATCGAGCTGGTACAGGACTACGTCGCTGGCCACATCGACAAGCACTGGATCGAGTCACTGACTGTCAGCTCTACCCGTTCCCGTCGCCTGAGCCCGCCGGCGTTCCGTTATCAGCTGACCGAGCTGGCCCGTCAGGCCAACAAGCGTGTCGTGCTGCCGGAAGGCGACGAGCCGCGCACCATCAAGGCTGCCGCCATCTGTGCCGAGCGTGGCATTGCCCGTCCGGTACTGCTGGGTAACCCGGAAGAGATCCGTCGCGTTGCCGAACAGCAGGGTGTGGTACTGACCGATCGCGTCGAGATCATCGATCCGGCCGTTGTGCGCGAGCGATATGTGCCGCGTCTGGTCGAGCTGCGCAAGAACAAGGGCATGACCGAAGTGGTTGCCCGCGAGCAGCTGGAAGACAACGTGGTACTGGGTACCATGATGCTGGAGCGCAATGAAGTTGACGGCCTGGTATCCGGCGCGGTGCACACCACTGCCAACACCATCCGTCCGCCGATGCAGATCATCAAGACCGCTCCGGGCTCTTCCCTGATCTCCTCCATCTTCTTCATGCTGCTGCCTGACCAGGTTCTGGTCTACGGTGACTGCGCGATCAACCCGGATCCGACTGCCGAGCAGCTGGCCGAGATCGCCATCCAGTCCGCCGACTCTGCTGCCGCGTTCGGCATCGAGCCGCGCGTCGCCATGATCTCCTACTCCACCGGTACCTCTGGCGCCGGTGCCGATGTAGAGAAAGTGCGTGAAGCGACCGAGCTGGCCAAGGCCAAGCGCCCCGACCTCATCATCGACGGCCCGCTGCAGTACGATGCGGCCATCATGGAGAACGTGGCCAAGTCCAAGGCACCGAACTCACCGGTTGCCGGTAAAGCCACCGTGTTCGTCTTCCCGGACCTGAACACAGGTAACACCACTTACAAAGCGGTGCAGCGTTCCGCTGACCTGGTCTCCATCGGCCCGATGCTGCAAGGCATGCGCAAGCCGGTCAACGACCTCTCCCGTGGCGCCCTGGTTGACGACATCGTCTACACCATCGCCCTGACCGGTATCCAGGCTGCCCAGGCTGACGAACAAGCCTAATCAGTGCCTGTCTGAAAAAACCGATCACAAAGGCTGCTCACCCCAGGTGAGCAGCCTTTTTTATTGGTTCTCTTTTGAAGACCAGTGAAACATGCCATCAGCGCAGTGTTGCACAGAACAATGCCATGTGATGTGCCAGAAATGTCTCGAGCGTAGCGCCGCGGGAAAGCGTGCCCGCCACCTTAAAGATGTATCTAAAATAGATTCAAGATCATAAGGTTGGATGTATGAGGGCATTCATAGCTAAGCGCTTATAGCAAATATTTCGCCATCGGCATGAGGATTTGACCTGTTAGAAATAACAGTGAAAAAGACCCGTTCGATACGCTATTCATCAATGTGCCACTCGGCAATATCCACATCATGGAGGAATGGAAATGCTGATGAAGAAGCTCTCTGCTGTCATGCTGCTGGCCTGCTTGCCCCTGTTCAGCCAACCTGTGCTGGCCGTAGATAAGGCAGCGCCCAAGCAAACAACCACGACCACGGTTGCCAAGGAGTCCGGCAAGCTGAATATCAATACCGCCACCCTTGCCGAACTCACCAGCCTGAAAGGGATTGGCGACAAGAAGGCACAAGCCATCGTCGACTATCGGGAAAAACAGGGAAAGTTCACCTCGGTCGATCAGCTGGCGGATGTCAATGGCATTGGCCCGGCCACGCTGGAAGCCAACCGTGACATGATCATCGTCAAATAACGTCCGAGCTCTGCATATACGAATGGGGCAGCCTGTGGCTGCCCCATTTTTCTTGGAGTATCATGGCCGCACTTTAATCCCGCTGGATAGTTTTCCATGAAAAAGACTCCTCTGACAGTTCGCAAGGCCGTGCTCCCGGTAGCCGGTCTGGGTACCCGTATGCTGCCAGCCACCAAGGCCATCCCGAAAGAGATGCTGCCGGTGGTCGACAAACCGCTGATCCAGTATGTGGTGCGCGAAGCCATCGCCGCCGGTATCAAAGAGATCGTGCTGGTCACCCACTCGAGTAAGAACTCCATCGAAAACCACTTCGACAAGAGTTTCGAACTGGAAGCGACCCTCGAGAAGCGGGTCAAGCGTCAGCTGCTGGAAGAGGTGCAACAGATCTGCCCGAAAGACGTCACCATCATGCACGTCCGCCAGGGCGAGGCCAAAGGTCTGGGCCACGCCGTGTTGTGCGCCCGCCCGCTGATCGGTGACAACCCCTTCGCCGTGCTGCTGCCGGATGTACTGATTGATGAAGTGGCCAGCGACCCGAAAAAAGACAACCTGGCCGAGATGGTACACATGTTCGAAGAGAACCAGATCAGCCAGATCATGGTGGAAGCGGTTCCCGAGAGCGAAGTGGACAAGTACGGCATCGCCGACATCAAGGGCGAGGCCCTGAGCGAGGGGATGTCCCTGCCGATGCAGGCGATCGTTGAAAAACCGCCGCGTGATGAAGCCCCCTCCAATCTGGCGGTAGTGGGCCGTTATGTGCTCTCTTCCAATATCTGGCCGCTGCTGGAAAAAACCCCTGCCGGCGCCGGTGACGAGATCCAGCTGACTGACGCCATCGCCATGCTGATGGAGCAGGAGCAGGTCAACGCCTACTTCATGAAGGGCAAGAGCCACGATTGCGGCAGCAAGCTGGGCTACATGAAAGCCAATGTGGAATATGGTGTGCGCCATCACGAGCTGAATGGTGAATTCATCGGCTGGCTGAAGCAGTTCGTCAAGCAGTTGTAATCGCTGATAAATCTGTTTTTTATAGACGTATTTAAGGGGCATCAAATGATGCTCCTTTTTCATTTTTGCAACAAAAAATCAATCAAGAGTAAATAAACTCTCAGCAAATCATAATGTTGTAATTTATTCACACATGCTCTATAAGGATTGAGGCGTGTTTCTCGCCCTTGCATAAAAAACTCAAAAAAATATAAGACACAGGTGGAAGTTCCAATGAATAACCCGTCAAAAGGGACCTTTTTAGGTCACCCTAAAGGGCTTTTTTTGCTCTTTAGTACCGAACTGTGGGAGAGATTCTCCTATTACGGCATGCGTGCCGTACTGGTGCTCTATCTGACCGACCTGACTGCCAACGGCGGTCTGGGCTGGAGTCAGGCAGATGCCCTCAAACTCTACGGTATCTATACCGGTCTGGTTTATATCACTCCGCTGATCGGCGGCTGGCTGGCTGACACCTTCCTGGGTCAACGTCGCGCCATCCTGATCGGTGCCGTGCTGATGGCCGCAGGTCAGTTCACTCTGGCACTGCCCCACGCCATGTTCCCGGATATGGTCAACACCATGTTCTACGCGGGCCTCGCGCTGCTGATCGTGGGTAACGGCCTGTTCAAACCGAACATCTCCACCATGGTGGGTGACCTCTATGAAGAGGGCGATCACCGCCGTGATGGTGCTTTCACCATCTTCTACATGGGCATCAACCTGGGTTCCCTGCTGGCAGGTGTGATCTGTGGTGCTGCCGCTACGGCCTACGGCTGGCAAGCAGCCTTCGTCGGCGCCGGTATCGGTATGCTGCTCTCTCTGGTGATCCAGGCCACCATGGCCCAACGTTTCCTGGGTGACATCGGTCGTGTCACTGCCGCCCAGCGCGCAGCAGCCCTGCGTACTACCGAGCAGAAAGCACCGCTGACCAAGCAGGAAGTGGATCGCATCAAGGTTATTCTGGTACTGGGTCTGTTCACCATCATCTTCTGGGCCGGCTTCGAGCAGGCCGGTGGTCTGATGAACCTCTACACCCAGGAGTATACCGACCGCATGATCGGCAGCTTCGAAGTGCCGACCGCCTGGTTCCAGTCCCTGAACCCCTTCTTCATCATCACTCTGGCACCGGTCGTTGCGGCCATCTGGATCAAGCTCGGCAAGAAAGAGCCGAACTCTCCGGTGAAATTCGCCATGGGTCTGCTGTTCCTGGCTATCGGCTTCCTGTTCATGGTCGGTGCCGTGCTGCAGCAGGGTGGTGACAACACCGTCAAGACCTCCATGTTCTGGCTGGTAGGTGCTTACCTGTTCCACACTCTGGGTGAGCTCTGCCTCTCCCCGATTGGCCTCTCCATGGTGACCAAGCTGGCTCCGCTGCGTCTGGCTTCCCTGATGATGGGTGCCTGGTTTGGCTTCGTTGCCTTGGCCAACTACGCTGCGGGCTTTATCGGCTCCTTCGTGGGTGAAGCCGGCCCGATCGCCATCTTCGGTGGCATCGCCCTGGCGGCGGTACTGAGCGCCCTGATCCTGCTGACCATGGCAAACCGCCTGGTTTACTGGATGCACGGTGCCGAAGGCCCGGCCAAAGAGCCGCAAGCTCAAGAGAAGAAACTGCACTCCGCCACCGTCTAAACGGTCAGGATTGTAAACAACAAACAGGGCGCCCATCGGCGCCCTGTTTGTTTTGGCCTGTTTATCAGGCGGCATCAGTGATGACGAACCTGCACATCCAGCGAGCCGCCGCTGTCGCTGCGAAACTGCAGGGCGAACGGTTCATGCCAGCTGCGTTTGTGCAGGGCGTAGTGGCTGCTGCGCATCAGACCAAGGGGTAGGCCGCCGGAGCGCATCAGCCAGTGGGGAGAGGTGAGCCCTGCGTTGGCAAACACCAGCCCATCATGCTGATCAAACAGCAGCGCCGCCATGGCAAAAGAGTGGCGAAGCCCGGACGCCATCAACTGATGGTTGAGGTAGTCGAGCAACCGGTGCGGCTGGCTCAGCAACCGGCTCTCGTTCTGCTGAAACTGGCGATAGGGGACGTTCATCAAGGAGCGCACCAGTGCCCCACAAAATGCCGCATCCGTCCCCATGATCGGCAGCTCCATCACCAGCACCAGCAGCTTGTCTTCCACCTTGAAGGTATCGGGAATAAACAACTGCCCCAGCCCCTTGAACGTGACCTGCCAGGGGCCCCACTCCTGCAAGCTCGGCGGCTTGAGCCCCGCCAGCAGGCGGCTGGCCGCCTTGTCATGGGCACTGAAATAGTCGATGTGATCCATCAGCTCCAGCTGCTGCGCCCGGTTGACGCTGCCGTTGAGACACTGTTCGATACTGCGCTCGACCAGCGCGTAATCCTCGAGGGGTTTGAGCAGATAGTCCCGCGCACCGGCACGCAAGGCGCTGGCGACCGCCTCCATGGTGCTCTGGGCCGAAATGACGATAACCGGAATATGGGGATAGCGCGCAGAGAGACAGGCGATCACCTCGTGGCCATCCATATTGGGCATATTGAGATCGCAGAGCACCACATCGGGATGGTAGAGAGCAGCGGCCGACAGACCCTCGATTCCGTCTTCGGCCTGAAACACCGTTGCCCCGTCCCGTGCGAGGTAACTCACTAACGAGTGGCGAAAAACGACCTCGTCCTCCACCACCAGGATCCGTAGCCCGGCTTTTGACATCTTGATAAAGCTCTTATTAGTCAATTGGTTATTTAGGCATTAAGACTAGCTCAAAAGTGCGGTCAGCGCGGAAACCCTGCGTCAAAAGTAGACCTCGATCATACGATGGCATCAAGAGAACCCTATCCGCCCGCGCAGCTCTATTCGCTTGGGTGGCCCCACGACTACGACCGCCATCCGAATTGTGCAAGTGGACGCCATAAGGGATAATGCCCCCCACTCCAGCTCGTGAAGAAGACCATGACCCCAGCCGAATACAGCGCCCTTGCCCACCCCAGATTGTCCCATCCGGCTCGTAGTCTCTATACCCTGCAGCTGCGCCGACTGGTGCTGGAAAATCAGGCTGCCAGGCTCAACTATCCCGAGCTGGGTCGGGCGCTGGCAGTGGCCGATCCGGGCGATCCCTGCGGCTTTTCGTTTCAGGTCAATGCCCGCCAGCTCACCGAGCTGTTCGATGAACTGATGGAGGCGGGCCTGCTGCAGGTCGAGGCACAGCCCGAGAGTGAGCACTACCATCAGTGCCCGTTCCAATTGCCACTGCTGACCCAGAAATTGCGCAGCCCGCTGCCGGAGCGCCCCTTCCAGATGCATTTGCAGTGGCGACCGGACGAGGAGCTGCCCGCCCTCGCCCGTCTGTGCGGGGTGATCGATGCCAGCTATAGCGAAGAGGATCTGGGGGAGTTTATCGCCTACTGGCTGGGGCGCCCCGAGGTGTTCGACTCCCAGCATCAATGGATGCTCAAGTTCATTCGCGCCCTCAAGACCCGCCGCTATACCCGTCGCAAACCGATGGAGGTGCAGGGCTACCAGCAGGTGACGTCGGCCCCGGCAGAGTCGGGCCCCAGCAAACGGGCACAGCAGATGATCGAAGAGGCCAAGAGACTGGCCCAACAGCAGACTCAAGAACCCGCAGCGCAGCAGGAGCCGGATAATGATTGATAGCGGCCCCCGCCTGCAGGCAGAATCAACCCCTTGTCTACCCATCCCTGATCGAGCAGAAGGAGCATTCCATGACTGACCCGCAAGATCCCCTGCGCCAGGAGCTGGAAGAGATCGAAGCCAAGCGCCAGAAGATCGCCAAGGCCAAGCAGGATCACCGCATTCACGACCCGGAATTGAGCCGCCATGTGGGTGGCCTGCTGGAGCGCATTCGTCGCCTGCAACAAGAGACCGGCGGCGGCCAGTATGACTACGAGACCCTGCGCAAGGAGTATGACGCCAAGGCCAACGCCGAGGTGCGCGAGCTGCAGAAGGCAGCCCGTCAGGAGCGGATCCAGAAGCTGATCGCCCAGGCCGACCTCAACCCTGACTGGGTATTTGACAAGATGGATGCCGGTGACCCGGCGCTGCAATATCCCATCGAAACAGCCCGTTACTTTATCAGCGGTTTCGAGCACTGGGAGAAGAGCGGTGGCGGCTGCATGCTCATCTACGGCGACTACGGCACCGGCAAGTCAACCCTGGCGGGGGCGGTAGCGCATGAGCTGATCGCCCGTCACCAGAAATCGGTGATCTTCCAGCAGTGGGCCTCCATCGTCGATCGGCTGTTCTTCAACGTGATCCCCGATCAGGACGAGCGCAACCAGTACCGCCGCGCGCTGGAAGAGGTGGATCTGCTGATCATCGACGAGGTATCGGCCAACCGCGCCAAAATGGCGGAGAGCCAGTCCAGCTTCCTCGGCCACTTGCTGCGCCGTCGCCGCAACCTGTCAAAGAGCGTCATCATCATCACCAACCACACACCACAGAGCCTGCATCAGGCGATCGGTGATTTCAGCTATGAGGCGATCAAGGCGTTCAATCCGGTGGATATCCACCTGAGCGGCCCCAGCCGTCGCCCCAGCATCGGCAACTACAACGGCTGATGCCTCTCAAAGAGTGCGAGTCGCTGACGGCTCGCACCTTCTCCTCCTTGCTGACTCACAAATAGAAACAACTCTCATTTACAGCAGGCGAACAAGCCACTAGGCTAGCCCCTTTTGCCAAAGGAGCTCATCTATGCCAACCACACTGATTTTCGGAGCCAGCCGCGGGCTGGGCCGCGCCTTTACTCACCACGCACTGAGCCAGGGCCATCGGGTCGTTGCGCTGGTGCGCAACCCCGAGATGGCCACAGAACTGAGTGCGCTGGGAGTCGAGGTGATCGAAGGGGATGCGCTGGATCTGGCTGCGGTGCAGCAGGCATGTGTCCGGGCAGGGCAAGATGCACAAGTCGTCTCTACCCTCGGCAGCTTCCGTCAGGCCGCGCCGGTGGACTATCAGGGCAACCGCCATGTAATCGATGCCATGGAGCAGGCAGGCCTGAAACGGCTGCTGCTGGTCACCTCCCTCGGCTGTGGCGACAGCTGGCAGTATCTACCGGAGCGGGCCCGCGCCGCCTTCGGTCACGAGGTACGTCTCAAGAGTCTGGCGGAGAGCTGGCTGCAGACCAGCTCCCTCGTATGGACCATTCTGCGCCCGGCGGGCCTGCAGGATGGCGACGCCACCGGCCGCGCCGAGCTAAGTCAGGGCAAGGAGGTACACGGACTGGTGCGCCGCGCAGATGTGGCCGCCCAAGGGCTGCGTCTGCTGGCGGATGAGACGGCAGTGGGGCAGATCTACGCCATCGGGGATCCCACGCTCCAGCGTGGCTAAAGCAGCAGTAAAACCGCTTAACCCCACCACATGACAAAACGGTCAGCCCAAGGGCTGACCGTTTTCGCTTTGCCGCACACGCCATCTCACGGGCGCTTGCCCTATCCCGTTTAACCGGCGGATGTTTCACCCAGCACGACTGACGGACGAGCACCTAGCAGCGACTGCTGCCGCTGGCGCAGCAGCAGGCAGGCCAGCACGCCGTAGAGCAGCGCCAGTCCCCACAACTGCCACCAGTAGTGGGCAACCTGCGCAAAGTCGGCCCCCATCTGGTTGAGGCGCAGAAAACCCTCGATGGCGGGGATAGTGGGCACCCACTGAGCCAGCCAGTTGAGGGGCGCCGGGATCAGCTCGAGCGGCCAGATAAAGCCCGCCAGAAAGACCAGCGGCAGGGAGGAGATCAGCACTACCTGAGTGGGCAGATCCCGCCGGGTAAAGATCGCCCCCAGCACAATCCCGAACCAGCAGGTCGCCAGCAGGAACGGCAGGGCGAACAGCCAAAGCTGCACAGGGTCAGCATGACGAGCGATATTGTAGTGATCGAAGCAGAAGCCGAGGAAGTAGCTCACCGGCAGCAGGAACAACCCCGCCAGTACCAGGGTTCTGGCCAGCAGCAGCGGCAATACAGGCGCGCTTTGCCAGTAACCATGCTCGCCGCGACAACTGCGCTGGTTCTGGGTCGCCCCCAGGATCCCCGCCCCCATCAGCAACACCTGATGGAGGATCAGCACAAATACCGCCGGCACCACGTAGTTGACGTAGCCCATGGTGGGATTGAACACCGGCACCACGTTGAGGGCCACCGCATTCCAGCCCATGGCCGCTTGTGGCAGCGCCTCGCCGTGGCTCAACAACCGCGCCACCTTCACCTGCGCGGCGAGAGTGCCGCCGGCCTGCGCCAGCCCCTCGGCAATGGTACCGTAGACCAGAAAGTAGGAGGCATCACCGGCATAACTCAGGGTGACGCTCTTGCCCAACATCAGATCCCGATAGAAGTGGTTGGGGATATGCAGGATCCCGCTCGCCTTCCCGGCCATCATCAGCTGGCGCGCCTCGGCCAGCGAATTGGCCCGCGCCACCAGCTTCACCTGCGGCGTGGCATCGGCCATAAACTCCAGCTGACGGGACAACTGACTGCCATCCTCGTTGACCACCACCACCGCCTCTTCCCGCGGCAGCTGATGCAGATAGGGCTGGGGATAGAGAAACGAGTAGAAGATCACCCCGCCAAACAGGGTGAGCATGATGGCGCGATCCGCCAGCAGGGTGCGCAGCTCTAGGCGCAACAGATCGACAAATCCCAGCATCACTCAGGCTCCTTTTCGGCGCTCGCCACTGCGGCTGATTGACGGGCCAGCTCGGCCTGCTGCTTGTAACGACGTACCACCAGCAGCAAGGGAAGCAGAAACAGCAGCAGCGCCCCCAGTTGCGGCAACGCCGATGCGAGAGGCAGACCGTAGTTGCTCTGACCAATCTGCAGCTCCACATAGTGAGAGACCGGCAACAGGCTGCGCCAGAAGCGGGCGAAATCCCCCATGGCGCTCACCGGAAAGGTGACCCCCATAAAGGCGAAACCGGGCGCAGTGTAAGCCCCCGCCAGCGACAGGGCACGGGCCGGATCCCGAATGATGCCGTAGAAAAAGGCCCCCATGGTGACGCAGGCCGCCGAGGCGAGCCCCAGACCCACCACCAGCACCAGCCAGCTGCCGTGCATCGGGTAGGAGAAACCCTTGAACAGCAGCAGTGTCCAGACAATTCCCCACCCCCAGCCAATCAACATGTGAGGCAGCAGGGTGCGCCAGAGGCCAAACCAGACACCGCGAGTGGTCCAGTCCAGCCCCAACCGATCGGTACGGGCCAGCGCATTGAGGCCGAACAGCACCACCAGGATCTGCCACACCGCGGGCAGAATGGCACTCAGCAGAAACTGGGCATAGCTGGAGTTGAGGTTATAGAGCGCAGTGACCTGACTGCTGATAGGCACCGACTGCCCGAGCGCGCCGGGCAGCGCCTTGCCATCGGCCATAGCCTCCAGCACGCCCACCTGACCATTGAGAGTCCCGACCACCTGCGCCAGCGCCGAGTTGACCAGCTTGGCGATGAGGATGAACTGGCCGTTGTTGAACACCGTCACCTGCGGCTGGGTGCCCTGACGGGCATCCCGCTCCAAATGGTTGGGGATCACCACCAGCGCATAGATGTCGCCACCGCGCAGGGCTCGGGCACCGGCATCGATGGAGTCAAACTGTTGCGCCACCTTGAGCCCGGCCGAGCCATCCAGCGAGAAGGCGAGCTGGCGCGAGAGCACGCTGTGGTCGAGATCCACCAGCCCAACCTTGAGGTCGCGAGCAAGCCCTGCCGAGAATATCCAGCAGAGGATCCCCATCAGCAGCAGCGGTACCCAGCTCATCAGGGCACGGCTGAACGGATCCTGCCACAGCAGCCGAAATTCACGTCCCATCAGAGTTCAACCAGCACACTCATGCCAACCCGCAGCCCCTCAACCGGTTGCAGCGGACGCGCCTCCACCTGGAAGCTCTTCATATCGAAACCCTGGCGGGTATCGGTGGCACGCCAAGTGGCGAAATCACCCATCACGGCCACATGGGTCACCTTGAAGCGCACGGTCTGATCGCCAAGGCCCGGGATGCGGGCATCGAACTCGGTACCGACCGGGAAACGGGGCAGCAGATCCTCGCGAACGTGGAACTGTGCCCAGGCATCGCTCATATCAAGCAGGGTCACCACCGGGAAACCTTGGGGCGCCAGCTCGCCGCTGCGCAGCAACACCTGACTCACTTCACCATTGTGGGGGCTGGTGATGCGGGTATCGGCCAGATAGGCCTCTACCTCGGCAACAGAACCCGCCGCCATCTTGGCCTTCTCACGGGCGGCGATCTTGGTCTCTTCCCGCGCCCCTTCCAGCGCCATCTGGTACTGTTGCCACGCCATCCCTTCGCTGTAGCGGGCGGCTTGCCAAGCGGTCCAGGCCTCATCGCGTTTTTGCAGCGGCATTACGCCGTCGCGGTGCAGACTGGCAACCCGCTCATAGGTCTTGCCACGCAGCTGGGCGGCAGCCTTGGCTTTTTGCCACTGATCCTTGGCAGCGGCGATCTGCTGGGCTCGGGCCCCTTTCTCGGCCTCTTGCGCCATGGCGCCCGCAGCGGCCTCACCGGCCTTGGCCTGGCTCAGCTTGGCTTCGATCTCGGGGCTCGCCAGGGTAAAGACCAGCTGATCCTTGGCCAGCTGATCGCCCTTTTTCACCAGCACCTCGTCGATGCGACCCGGCACCTTGGAGGAGACCGAATATTGCTGTGCCTCAATCTGCCCTTGCAGATGCACCGGCTCGGGTTGATAGGCGAGCCAGAAGCGCCAGCCGAGCCAGACCACCAGGATCACCAGCGCCAGCGGCAACAACAGCGGTTTACCCTGGCTCATCTTCTTTTTGATGGGGGGATGGCTCATCACTTCACCTCGACAAACGGGCGACCCTTGGCGGTCGAAACAGAGATAGAAAAAGGAACGGACTGGAGTGCGATCATGAGTTCACCTCGATCACCTGACCGTGCTGATATTGATTGAAACTGTTCATCTGGCCGGAGAGTGCCAGCAGGCGGGCCAGCGACACCACATATTGATAAGCCGCCGCCGCACGCTGGGTCTTGACTCCTGCCAGCTGGTTCTGGGCATCCACCACATCGAGTGACGTAGAGAGACCCTGCCCAAAGGCCTTGTCCCGCAGCAGCACGTTCTCCTCTGCCAACGCCTGGGTGGAAGAGAGGGATTGATACTCCTCCAGCCCCTGCGCCGCTTCGCGCCAGGTCTTCTCCACCAGCAGCTTCAGATCATCGCGAGTTTTGGCCTGCAGCAGATTGACCTGCAGCTCGGCACTCTTGGCGGCCTGCACCGTCTCGGAGCGGCCATCGCGGCTCACCAGCGGCATGCTGACCCCCACCCCCACCAGCCAGTCCGGCGCGGTCTTGGAGGCGAGTGAATCATCTTCATAGAGGTTGTAATTGCCGAACAGGAACACCTCGGGGGCATATTTGCCCTGCTCGACCCGGATCAGCCCCTTGGCCTGCTCTTTCTTAGCACTGAGCAGCTTGAGACCGGGGTGCACCTCCAGGGTCTGGCTCACCAACCCCTCAAGGCGCGGCAGATCCTTGTTGACGAACAAGCTGCTGCCCGGCTGGGCATCTGGCAATTTCAGCATGCGGCCTAGGGCCAGCTCGGCGATCTCGAGGCTGCGACGCGCCTTCTGGGTATCGATGCGGGCCCGATCATAGGCCGACTGAGCGGAGAGGCGCTCCACCCTGGCGATCTGGCCCTGCGCTTCTAGCTTCTTGGCGTGCTCCAGATGGTGGGCCAGCCCCTCTTCGATCTCCTGCTTGGTCTGCACCACCTGAGCAGCCAGCACCACGCCGAAATAGGTCTGGGAGAGGCTCTCGAAGGTGGATTGCTGCTTGAGCACCAGCAGCTGCTGCGCCTCGCTCACCTGCGCCTGGCGGATATCCTGCGCCGCATCGATGCGACCACCGGCAAACAGCGGCCAGAGCATCTTGACCGAGCTGGTCACCACATTCTGTTTGGTCAAGGGGGTGACAAATGCGTTGGCCCCGACCCCGAACAGGCTGCCGAGCGCCAGGATCAGATCTTTCTGCTTGGCCAGCGGATTGAGATCGAGGGCATCAAGTTCAATCGGCTGATCAAGATGGGTATAGCTGGCCCCCACATCGACCTTGGGCAGATACATGTCCTTGGCCGCCTCGCGCAGCTGCTTGGCCCGATCGACCCCGGCCTGCTCGGCAGCCAGCCCTTCATCCTGCTGGATGACCCGGGTCCAGGCTTCGCCAAAACTGATGGTTTGCGCCTGCGCCGACCCCAGCACGGCCCCCATCAGACACGGCCAGAGTGATTTAATGAACCTTGACGTCATAGATCCCCAATCCGCTTTTGTTGCATAAATGTTTGGAGCATTTGCTCGACTTAAGCCCGCTATCATAACGCAAAGCGGGCCTGCAAGTGGACTGACAATTATGCAGGTGTCCGACCCGAATGGTACAGCGATCAGTCTCCGGCAATCTGGCCGTTTTTCAATAACTCCAGAATTTGCAAGCCTTGGCGCGACGTTTTTTTCAGAAAAAAATGGCTGACGCTCAAATACTAACCTTTTCTCCTGCCTAAAAAATGCGTAATATACGCCGCCCTAAGCCGATGGTAACCGTGGAATGCAGATAGGTCCCCACACGCTTGAAACTCCCTTGATTGTGGCTCCCATGGCCGGTGTAACTGACCGACCATTCCGTGAACTTTGTTTGCGATTGGGGGCTGGCATGGCCGTTTCCGAGATGCTGCTGGCCAACCCGGATGTCTGGGATACCCAGAAAACCCGGATGAGGATGGATCACTCTGCAGAAGGCGGATTGCGATCGGTCCAGATTGCCGGAGCCGACCCCGAGATGATGGCGTTTGCTGCCCGCTACAACGTGGAGCAGGGCGCACAGATCGTCGACATCAACATGGGATGTCCGGCAAAAAAAGTGAATAAGAAGTTGGCAGGTTCTGCCCTGCTGCGTGCCCCCGATCAGGTCAAAGCAATTTGCCGGGCCGTGGTGGATGCAGTGGAGGTGCCTGTCACCTTGAAGATCCGCACAGGATGGGATCCGGATAACCGCAATGGCGTGGAGATCGCCCGAATCGCCGAAGATTGCGGTATCGCGGCCCTTGCCGTGCATGGTCGTACCCGTGCCTGCCTCTACAAGGGCGAAGCGGAGTACGACACGATCAGGGCGATTAAGCAGGCCGTATCGATTCCTGTTGTCGCCAATGGTGACATCAACAGCCCGGAGAAAGCCCGGTATGTCCTCGACTATACCGGCGTTGACGCCGTGATGATCGGCCGAGCTGCGCAAGGACGACCCTGGATTTTCCGGGAAATCCGTCATTTTCTTGAGACGGGCACCAAGCTGCCGCCTCCCGAGAGGGAAGAGGTTCGCACCCTGATGAACGAGCATGTAACCAACCTGCACCGGTTTTATGGTGCATATCTGGGAGCGCGCATAGCCCGTAAACACGTGGGCTGGTATCTGGATGAAGAAGAGACGGGCCGAGAATTCCGTAAGCACTTCAATGCCCTGGATTGCGCAGACGCGCAACTTGAGGCACTCGAAGCGTATTTCGATGGATTAGGTTAACAAGATAACTAAAGAGCCGACCGAATATGTTCGAACAAACCCTGACTTCTGATGCATTGGTAACAACTACTCACAATCACGCTGCCGAGCCGACCCAGCGCCCCCTGCGTGACTCTGTGCAACAGGCCCTGCGTAACTACCTGGCCCAGTTGAACGGTCAGGAAGTGATTGATCTGTACGATATGGTTCTCTCCGAAGTCGAAGCGCCGATGCTGGACGTGATCATGCAGTACACCCGTGGTAACCAGACTCGCGCTGCCGTGATGATGGGTATCAACCGTGGCACCCTGCGCAAGAAGCTCAAGCGTTACGGCATGAACTGATTGCTGGCCGCGAGCCGCGACGGCGGTTCAAGGCAGATGCGAAAGGCGCCAGGTAGCAATACCTGGCGCCTTTCCTTTATGCTCTCCCCTCCATTTCACCATGGCGACCCCGATGAACCGCACTCCCCTGCTGCTGATGGTACTGGTCACCCTGCTGGCCGCTGCCGGCTGGCTCTTCTCGAAAGAGGCGATCCGCGAACTGCCCCCTGCCGCCTTTATCGGCAGCCGCTTTCTGCTGGCGGCGCTGCTTTTGCTGCCCTTGGCCTGGTTGCGCGAGCCACCGCCGACTCGCGCCCAACTGCTGCGCGCCGCCGGCTGCGGCACATTGCTCGGCGCCAGCCTGTTGCTGTGGGTCACCGCCATCAGCCAGAGCGATGCGCTGGGCAGCGGCGCCTTTATCATGAGCGTCGCGACCCTGATGGCCCCGTTGGCCGCCTGGGGAGCCTTTCAGGCCAAACCCGGCCGCCACTACTGGCTCACCCTACCCATCGCCATCGCCGGTTTGCTGCTGCTCTCCAGCAGTACCCACTGGGGCGTGTCGCTCTCGCTGTTCTGGTTTCTGGCGGCGGCCACCACTCTCGGCATCCAGCTTGCCGTCCATCGCCACTTCGCCCAATCCATTGCCCCTACCTGGCTCACCTGTATCCAGCTGGCGATGACCGGCCTGCTCGGCACCCTGCTCTCCCTGCTGACCGAGCAGTGGCCAGAGGCTGGAGTCAGCCACGGCATCTGGGGCTGGTTTGCAGCGAGCGTCTTGATCGCCACCACATTGCGCTACTGGCTGCTCACCCACGCATTGAGCAAGATGACTACCGCCCACGCCGCCCTGATGATGCTGCTGGAACCGGTCTGGACTCTGCTCCTGAGCACCCTCTTCTACAACGAACCCCTCGGCGGCGCCAAACTGGCCGGAGCCGGACTGGTGCTCGGCGCCCTGGTGCTCTACCAACTGCCCCTGCTGCTGCGCAGTGCCCGCCTCAAAACGCCAGCCTGATACGCGTCACCGCCCTGCGGGGCGGTGTCACCATTTCCCTCCTGTTTGCTTATCTTGTCCTGCCAATGCTGACGTTCTGTTAACGGCATTTAACCCTTGGTATCCATAGGGTTAAAGGGCATACCCCATGAAAAAATGCCATATGGCCAGCTTGATGAAGGTCACATTCCTCCCCCGCGACCCTCCCTATCATGCCCCCATCATCGGTCTGGACAATCCTGACGATGGCCACACATGGGAATAACAAGAGAAAAAACTATGCAGCAAACCAGCCCCCTCAAGACGGTCACGGTCAGCATATTGGCAACCGCCATGCTGATCTTTGTGGCCCAGTACCTGATAGGCAAACAGGAGATCAAGATCGGCATCGCCATCATCCCGATCCTGCCGATGCTCTTTGCCGTCATCATCGGCATGATTGTCTCCGCCAAACCGGTCAAGGATCGCATCCCCGGCTGGAAACAGCTCTTCACCGAAAAAGAAGAGGGTTTCTGCGGCAAGATGGTGGGCTTCAGCCTGCTGATCCTAGGTACCCAGTACGCGGGGATGATCATCCCCAACCTGAAGATGATCCTGAGCGTCGGCGTGCCGTTGTTCCTGCAGGAGATCGGCAACCTGCTGCCAATTCTGATCGCCATTCCACTGGCAGTGAAGTTCGGCTTTGGCCGTCGCGCCATCGGGGCCTGCTCCTCCATCAGCCGTGAGCCGTCGGTCGCGGTGATTCAGGGCAAGTTCGGCACCGGCTCCCAGGAGTACATCGGCGTGCTGGCTATCTACCTGTGCGGCTCCGTCATCGGCACCCTCTGGTTCAGCGTGCTGGGCAGTATCGCCCCGCTCACCGGTCTACACCCGCTGGCGCTGGCTGCAGGCTCTGGTGTGGGCTCTGGCTCCATGCTGAGTGCCGCCTCCGGCGCCCTGATCAACGGTCTCGATGAGGCGCTGGCCCAGCAGGTGCTGAGTATCGCAGCTGCCTCGAACCTGCTCTCGTCTGCCCTAGGGGCGCTGTCCCTCACCTATCTGGGTCTGCCGCTCGCTGAAAAAATCTATGCCCTGACTGCCAAAGGAGAGAAAGCATGAAAAGCATCGTAATGGATATGCGGTTCGTCTTTCTGGCGATCCTGCTGGCTATGTTTACCCAGACCCTGACCACCGGCACTCCACTCTGGCTGATGGGTGACAGCTTCATCGCCATGTCACTGGTGGTGTTCGCTTCGCTGATTGCCAAGCGCTACCTGCCCTCATCCCTGCCGGCGTTTGCCTATGCCACCATCATCGGCATTCTGATCTGCCTGCCGGAGACCCCGGTACGCGGCCTCTTTATCGACGCCGTCGCCAAGATCTCCTTCCTCTCCTGCTGCGTACCGCTGCTGGCCTTTGCCGGTCTCTCGGTGGGCGGTCAGCTGGAAGAGCTGAAGAAGATGTCCTGGAAAGTGATCCTGATCTTCATGATCGTCTCCACCTGCTGCTTCTTCGGCGCCTCGCTGGTGGCCCAACTCGGCTTCTCCATTCAAGGGATCATCTGATGAACAACATCCACATTGAACCGGCCCTGCTGGCCCTGCGCGACTTCAGTCAGGAAGTGCGCCACCATCTGCACACCATTCCGGAGGCCTCCGGCGTCGAGTTCAAGACCTCGGCCTACTGCCGCGAGCTGATGACAGGCTTTGGCTACCGTCTCACCGACTATCCGGGCTTCACCGGTTTCCACGGCGATCTGGTGGTTGACCCGGTACTGCCGACCATCGCCTTCCGTGCCGACATGGATGGCCTCGAGATGCACGACTTGAGCGACGTTGCGTTCAAGTCGACCCACGAGGGGATGGCTCACAACTGTGGTCACGACTCCCATATGGCGATCGCCCTGACTGCGGCCAAGTTTCTGGCCGCCAACCGCGATCGCCTGCAGTACAACATCCGCTTTATCTTCCAGATGGCGGAAGAGGATATGCGGGTGCCGGGCGCCGAGAAGATGGTCGAACTGGGCTGCATGAAGGGGGTGGACGAGGTCTATGCCCTCCATAACGACGGCGCCATGGAGACCGGCACCATCAAGTTCAACCACGGTGTCATGTCCTCCTGGGGCTCTGCCTGGACGCTGGATGTGCATGGTATCTCCGCCCACGGATCCACCCCCCACAAGGGGCTGGATGCCATCCGCGAAGCGGTGCGGATCATCGAGGATATGGACTACATCGTTGCCAAGCGCACCAGTCCGTTCAGCCCGGCGGTATTCGGCTGCGGCATGATCAACGGCGGCACCATCCCCAACGCCATCGCCGACCATGTGCAGGCGCGTGGCACCATCCGTGCCATGGATGCCGAGACCGACCAGATCCTGAAGAACAGCTTCAAGGAGATCGTGGCCCAGAGCGAACTGCGCGGCTTCAAGACCAAGATGGTCTATGCCGGGTATCCGGCGGTCGAGAACCACGCCGATGCCTGCGCCCGTCTGCTGCAAGCGGCCGCCGACGTATTGCCCTCCGAGGGGATCAACGCTCAGGGTCAGCCGATGACCGGCAGCGAAGACTTCAGCTATATGGTCAACGCCTGCCGTGGCCGCAAGGGGGCCATGTTCTTCCTCGGCAGCGGCTGTCAGGCCAAAGGGATCTGCAACTACCTGCATGCGAATCCCTACTACCTCGATGACGACTGCCTGCTGGTCGGAGCCCAGATCTTTATCAATCTGGCGACCCGCAGCGCTTAATCCCGCATACCGATAAAACCAGAAGAGAGGCCAAGGCCTCTCTTTTTTGTCTCTGTATTTTTGCTCTGTGTACGACAAACAACCCGCGGTTAGAGCCACGGCAACTCCGCCATATTGGCAGCGGGCGGCTGGTTGATAAGGTGCAGCTGCACCGTCTCCCGGCTGATATGGGGGGCGTAGAGGTGGATAAAGTCGTACATGTAGTCACGCAAATGGGCATGTTTGCGCAGGCAGATGTGGGTGGCACTCGAGGCGATCAGGTGGTCGATGTTGAGGCTCACCAGAGCCTCCCTATCCCCCTCGTCAAAGGCTACGCTTGCAATCACCCCGACCCCCATGCCGAGCCGGACGTAGTGCTTGATCACGTCGGTGTCGGTGGCGGTCAGCACGGTTTTCGGCGAGAGGCCGTGACGGCTGAAAGCCTTGTCCATCTTGGATCGGCCGGTAAAGCCGAATACATAGGTGATGAGGGGATAGCGGGCCAGATCAGCCATTGACAGCGGCTGGCAGTCGATCAGCGGATGACCGTGCGGCACCACTACGCTGCGCCCCCAACGATAGCAGGGCACCGCGGCCAGCTCATCGAACAGATACATGGACTCGGTGGCGATCGCCATATCCACATCGCCGCTTTGCACCATCTGGGCCAGTTGGGCAGGCGCCCCCTGATGGAGCTGGATCGCCACGTCAGGGTAGCGACGACTGAACTCGGTGATCACCGCTGGCAGCTTGTAGCGGGCCTGGGTGTGGGTGGTGGCGATACGCAGCACCCCGCTGGTGGCCAGTTGCTCCCCCAGCGACAGCTGGTTGATCTGCTCCACCTGTGCCACCACCCCCTTGGCCAACTCCATCACCTGCTCGCCTGCGCTGGTCAAACCGACCAGATTCTTTCCCTTGCGGGTAAAGAGGGCGAGCCCGAGCTCATCTTCCAGCATCTTCATCTGCTTGCTGAGGGTCGGCTGGGAGGTGTAGAGCTTCTCCGCCGTCGCCGAGATGTTGAAGTTGTTCTTCACGATCTCGGTAAAGTTCTTGAGCCGGGCGATGTTCATCTGGGCAAGGGATCTCGCTGCTGCGGCCAGCAATGCTGGCGTTTATAAGAGAGCGCGGGAGAGACCCGCAGCTAACAGCCGACCATACCACAGCGCGCTGCACGATAATCTGCCTCAGGTCAGAAAGCCGCGAGCTAGTCGCTGGCGAGCTTGATCCCGAGCCCGACAAACAGGGTGCCGATGCCCCGGTTGAGCCAGCGACCAAGACGCTGCGACAACCGAACCTTGTGGCTGGCATAGACGGTGGTAAAGACCAGCAGGTGACACCAGATTATGCCGCCCAGATTGAAGATGCAGCCAAGCAGAATAAAGGCGAGCGCCTTGTCTTGAGCATCCGGTGCAATGAACTGGGGCACGAAGGCGAGGAAAAAGAGCGCGACCTTGGGGTTGAGCACATTGGTCAGCACACCCTGCCGGTAAATCTGGCCATAGGAAAGGACGGGCAGGGTGGCCCCTCTCTCCATTGCCCCCGTCGTTTGCTGGCGCAGCAGGAAGAACCCCAGATAGATGAGGTAGATGGCACCGGCCAGCTTGATAAGGGCAAACAGCTCGGCCGAGGCACTGAGCAGGGCCGACAGACCGAGGGCCGCCGCCAGCACATGCACCATGACACCTGTGCCGATGCCAAGGGCCGCGACTGAACCGGCACGCCACCCTTGCGAGCCGCTGCGCAGCATGACCAGCAGGGAATCGGGCCCCGGCATGATATTGAGCAGCAGCCCCGAGACCATAAACAGTGCAAGATCATGAATACCGAACATCATCCCTCCCCTCGTAAAGCAAAACCCAACAAAAAGGGCTCCGCAGAGCCCTCTTTCCTTTCCTCTGCGGCAGCTGACGCATCATCAGCTGTCCCGCCAGCCATCAGGGCCGCAACGCCTTGTCCGCCCGCGAGATGCCGCAGACGCCGGAGCGCACCACTTCGATGATCTCGTTGGTCTGGGCGGCTGTTTTGATAAAGGCATCCAGCTTCTCGCTGGTACCCACCAGCTGCACCGTGTACTGCTCAGGAGTGACGTCGACGATCTGGCCGCGGAAGATATCTGCCAGCCGTTTCAGCTCGTCACGGGCCCCACCGGCGGCACGCGCCTTGACCAGCGCGATCTCCCGCTCGATATGCTCCCCTTCGCTCAGGTCACACACCTTGAGCACATCCACCAGCTTGTGCAGCTGCTTCTGGATCTGCTCCAGCACCCGCTCGTCACCCATGGTGACTATGGTCATGCGCGACAGGGTGGGATCCTCGGTCGGTGCCACCGTCAGGGTCTCGATGTTGTAGCCGCGCTGGGAAAAGAGGCCCACCACGCGGCTCAGGGCGCCGGATTCGTTCTCCAGCAGTACTGAAATGATGTGTCTCATCAGGTTCTCTCCGTCTTGCTCAGCCACATCTCATCCATGGCGCCAAACTTGATCTGCATCGGATAGACGTGCTCATCCGGGTCGACCGAGATATCCATGAACACCAGCCGATCCTTCATGGCGAAGGCTTTCTCCATGGCGCTCTCCAGCTCGGCCGGATCGCTCACCGCGATGCCGACATGGCCATAGGCTTCCGCCAGCTTGACGAAGTCTGGCAGGGACTCCATGTAGGAGTGGCTGTGACGACCGCCGTAGAACATCTTCTGCCACTGCTTGACCATGCCCAGCGCACGGTTGTTGATGGAGATGATCTTGATGGGCACCCCGTACTGCATGCAGGTAGAGAGTTCCTGAATGTTCATCTGCACCGAGCCATCGCCGGTGACGCAGCAGACCACCGCATCCGGGTTGGCAAACTGGGCCCCCATGGCGGCCGGAATACCAAAGCCCATGGTGCCGAGGCCCCCTGAGTTGATCCACTGGCGCGGTTTGGCAAACGGGTAGTAGAGGGCAGCAAACATCTGGTGCTGGCCCACGTCGGAGGCAACGAATGCCTGACCCTGAGTCACCTTGTAGAGAGTCTCGATAACCTGTTGCGGCTTGATCTGGGTGGCCGACTTTTCGTAGGCCAGACAGTGACGGGAGCGCCACTGGTTGATCTGGCTCCACCAGTCCGCCAGCGCCTCCTTGTCGTTATCGAAGCCACACTCGCGGATCACTTCCAGCATCTGCTCCAGCACGGTTTCCACCGAGCCGACGATAGGCACATGGGCCTGCACCGTCTTGGAGATGGAGGTGGGGTCGATATCGATATGAACCACGGTCGCATTGGGGCAGAACTTGGCCACGTTGTTGGTGACGCGGTCATCGAAGCGGGCACCGACGGCGAAGATGAGATCCGCGTTGTGCATGGTCTTGTTGGCTTCGAAGGTGCCGTGCATCCCCAGCATGCCGATGAATTGCGGATGGACACCGGAGAAGGCCCCCAGTCCCATCAGGGTGGTGGTCACCGGCAGATTCAGCAGCTCCGCCAGCTTGGTCACCAGATGGTCCGCATTGGCGTTGATGGCGCCACCACCCACGTACATCACCGGGCGCTGGGCTTCTACCAGCAGCTTGGCAGCCCGCTTGATCTGCCCTTTATGGCCAGACTTGGTCGGGTTGTAGGAGCGCAGGGAGACCGTCTCGGGATACTGGTAGGGGAATTTCTCTTTCGGGTTCTGCACATCTTTGGGCAGATCCACCACCACCGGCCCCGGGCGGCCGCTGGCGGCAATGTAGTAGGCCTTCTTGATGGCCTCGGGAATATCGCTCGCCTTCTTGCACAGGAAGCTGTGCTTCACCACCGGGCGGGAGATACCGATCATGTCGGTCTCCTGGAACGCATCCTCACCGATCATGCTGGTCGGCACCTGGCCGGAGAGGATCACCAGCGGAATGGAATCCATATAGGCGGTGGCAATACCGGTAATGCAGTTGGTCGCTCCCGGGCCTGACGTTACCAGCACAGTCCCCACCTTGCCGGTGGAACGGGCGTAACCGTCAGCCATGTGAACCGCGGCTTGCTCGTGCCGCACCAAGACATGCTCCATCTTGCCGTTTTCGAAGAGAGCGTCATAGATGTCGAGCACTGAGCCACCAGGGTAGCCGAAGACGTGCTCAACTCCCTGATCTTCCAGCGCTCTAACCACCATCTGGGCGCCTGATAACATCTCCATGATAAAGCCCTCCAGGCTTTGCTCCGTTTAGCGAATCCTGCCGACGATGCCGTGCTTCCCGGCACGGCCCGATCCGTTTCTTGTTGTTATCTGAATGCAGATCGGCCCAATTCAGCCCCGTCGACAGTAGAAAAAAAGGATTTTTCCGTCATTCACCCGAAAATAGGGTGAAAAACCAACTTAACCCGCTTCATAACGCTTGTCCACGGCTTTATCTGACCAGAACAGTCATACATTTCAACCGGCTATTAACATTCAATGACTTGCCGCAGCGGCCATGAGACAAAAGGGAAGGAAGTCGGGGAATGGCCAGCGGATCATTCCGCAGAGGGGAAAAGCAGCCACAAAAAAGCCCACCGCTCAGCGGTGGGCTTGATGCCGAATGATGACTCAGTTCTCCTGATCCGGCTCGGCCAGCCAGATCTGCTGATCCGGATCGGTCTCTTCACTGACCGAGATGCTGACACCCATATCGAGCAACTCGTGCAGGGTGAGATTGTCAGCCAGGTTCATGACTTCGCCGTTTTCATTGGTAAAGCGCATTTGCTCCGTCCTCTCCTTGGTGGGATCGACTTTCAGTCTAGTCAACAACGCTCACTTGCGATAACCAGCAACTGGATAAACAGTCGCCCCCATCCAGCTCGCTCAGGCGATCACTCACCTCCTCCGGAAACAGAGTGCGAGCCCAGAGCCGCCGTGACAGAGAGGCCACGCTCTCGTCAGCGCCCGCCGCCAGCCAGCGGGCCAGCTCCCCCGCGACATCCGGGTAACAGACCGCCCCGGGCGAGGCGCTGTCGAGCCAGGTACGCACCAGATTGGCATCGAGCACATCCATCAGGGTCGCCAGCCCCATCATCTCGAGGGTCTTGCCATTGGTCAGCTGCTCGAACTGGCCGCCGAGGGGTTTGACCAGCAGTTTCTTGCCGAGGGTGAGCGCCTCGGAAGCCAGCTCGAAACCCGCGTTGGAGATGACGCCGCGACAACCGGCCAGCACGGCGATAAACCCGTGTCGCGACGGCGGCTCGAAGCGCAGATTGCGCCATTGGCTAGGGGTGCGAATGGCGGGGTGAAAGCAGACGAAGCGCTGCTGACCAAAGCGCGACAACAGGGCGGCGATCGCCTCGGTCTGCTCGAACGGCAGATAGACTAGGATCTCGCCGTTATCCGGCGCAGCGGTGATGGGGTCGATCACCGGCGGCAGCAAAGGGTGACCGAAGTGAAACCAGTGCAGCCCGAGCGGCTGATCCACCGGGGCAAAGTGGCGCATCAGCTGGCGG
This sequence comes from Aeromonas sp. ANP5, assembly GCF_963870295.1. Taxonomy (NCBI): domain Bacteria; kingdom Pseudomonadati; phylum Pseudomonadota; class Gammaproteobacteria; order Aeromonadales; family Aeromonadaceae; genus Aeromonas; species Aeromonas sp. ANP5. Next base: position 242,219 of record NZ_CAWMRY010000003.1, read on the forward strand.
CTGACCCCATCCTCCCCCCAGCGCGGGATGGGCCAGTTGAAACTGGCCTGATGGCTGACGGTGAGGCTCGGCTTGCCATAGCGGCGGGCGGCGTGGGCGGTCAACGGCTCAAAATCGCTCACCACCAGATCGTATTCACTGCAATCGAGAGCCCGCAGATCCCGCCAGAAGGTGAGCGGCGAGGCGGCCTGCAGGGTGCGCCACGGCGAGACCCGCCCCTCGTGACTGACAAAAGTGAGGCCGGGAAAGGCGCGGTAGGCGCCAAACTCCGCCATGTCGAAGTAGCGGTCGGCAGGACGGCCGCTGAAGAGATAATCCACTTCGACCCCTGCCGTGCGCAGCGCCCGGGCCAGGGTGCGACTGCGACTGATATGGCCGTTGCCGGTGCCTTGCACCCCAAACAGTATCCTCATGAGTGGCTCCATCCGAGCGCCAGCACGGCGCAACCGCCACCCAACAGGGCACCGGCTACCAGATCGCTCAAGTAGTGAACCCCGAGCAACAACCGGGATGCCCCCACCAGCGCCGCCCAGCCAAACAGCAGGGGCGCCCAGAGCGGAAAGCCGGTGGCCAGTATGGTGGCCATCAGAAAAGCGGCAGCGGTGTGGCCGGAGGGGAGACTGTAACGATCGGAAGGAGTGATAAAGACCGGCAAGCCGACCGGCCGTTGCCGTTTCAGGCTGTTTTTCAGCAGCAGATAGAGGGGCAGTTCGATGGCGAAGGCAAGCAGCGCCAGTCGCACCAGTTCCCGCTCTGCCTCCCCCTGCCACCAGAGCAGGGCGGCCAGCACGGCGTAAAGCGGGCCATCGCCGGTACGGGAAATGAGACGACTCACCCTCGCCTGCTGCCGGTTGTAGCTGTGAAGCAGGCAGACCCGGCACACCTGCAGGTCCCATTGCTGGATCTTGTTCATATCCCCTCCTTCCCTGAATTCTGCTTGCAGAGTAAGAAAGCGGGATGACGTTACGTTGAACAAGGGATAACAGATTTATGAAAAAAGGGCCGAATGGCCCTTTTTAATCTCGATGTTGCGGCAAAATCAGTGGCTGCCGCGCAGGCCGGTCTCCATCAGACGGCAATTGTGGTCCGCCAGACGGGCCATGAAGTGCTCATCCACTTTCAGGCCAAACACCTGCTCGTAGAGATCTTTCATCACGAACGGCTGCCACATCATGCTGAGGAAGGAGATCTTCAGCATGTCGGGATCCAGGTTATCACCCAGCTCGCCGTTAGACTTCATGGTTTCCAGCAGGGCATCGAACTGCGGCAGCTGACGTTCCAGCAGGCGGTTCAGCACAAAATCCCGGCCCGGGCTCTTCTCGGTCGACAATGCGCTGGAGATGGCTGAGGTCAGCTCGCTGTTGGGCGCCATCACCTGATAGTAGGTGTTGAGCAGCTCGTTGAGGCTGTGATTGCTGTGTTCATCTTGCCAGGCATGGTCGAGGGGCTCGGCCACATCGCCCAGCACCGCCTTGTAAAGACCCTCTTTACTGCCGAAGTAGTAGTGGATCATTGCCAGATTGGAGCCAGCAAGCTCCGCGATTTCGCGTGTAGTTACCTTGCTATAGGGAGTATTGAGAAAACGCTCACGGGCGGCAGCAAGCAACTTGTCACGAATGTCAGAACGTCCGACCGGACGACCAGGTCTACGTTTTTCCATTTAACACCTCAGATAATTCAGCCAATGCTGATAAGTCGATCTGGTTGTGCAGAGAATAGAGCACAGCAGGAATGACCAGATAATCGGTCATGGGCCGAATATGGGACAAGGAAATTTGCAATCCTTTACAATCCGATTAAATACGTCAGCAGATTGCCCCTGACCTTCCGTGTTGACACAGCATAAAAATCTCGATATTGGTAAAAGCGTTATCGACTGGAAGGAATAACAACGTCATGCGTATCGCCACCCCGCTACTACTAATCTCCCTAATCGCGTTAACTCGCGCGGGATCCTTGTAGCCGGGCTAAGGCATAGCCGGAATTTACAAAAACCCGTGCACCCTGCACGGGTTTTTTTATGCCGCCGCAGGATGCACGTTACCGAACTTAGGAAGAGGGAAGTCACATGTCAGATCGGGTCATCATATTCGACACCACCTTGCGTGATGGTGAGCAGGCCCTGGCGGCCAGTTTGACAGTCAAGGAGAAGCTGCAGATTGCCCAGGCGCTGGAGCGGCTCGGTGTCGACGTCATGGAGGTGGGCTTCCCGGTCTCTTCTCCCGGCGATTTTCAATCGGTGCAGACCATCGCCCGCCACATCAAAAACAGCCGGGTCTGCGCCCTCGCCCGCGCCCTGCCCAAGGATATCGATGCCGCAGGCGAAGCCTTGCGGGTCGCCGAGGCGTTTCGCATCCACACCTTTATCTCCACCTCCTCCATCCATGTGGAGAGCAAGCTGAAAAAGAGCTTCGAGGATGTGCTGGAGATGGGGGTCGGTGCCATCAAGCACGCCCTGCGCTACACCGATGATGTGGAGTTCTCCTGCGAGGATGCCGGCCGCACCCCGATAGACAACCTGTGCCGCATGGTGGAGGCCGCCATCAAGGCCGGCGCACGCACCATCAATATCCCGGACACCGTGGGCTACACGGTACCGACCGAGTTCTCCGGCATCATCCACACCCTGTTCAACCGGGTCCCCAACATCGACAAGGCGATCATCTCGGTCCACTGCCACGATGATCTGGGGCTCTCGGTGGCCAACTCCATCGGCGCGGTGCAGATGGGGGCCCGCCAGATCGAGTGCACCATCAACGGCATCGGTGAACGGGCGGGCAACTGCTCGCTGGAAGAGGTGGCGATGATCCTCAAAACCCGCGCCGATCTGCTCGGGGTGCAAACCAATATCCGCCACAACGAAATTCATCGCACCAGCACGCTGGTCAGCCAGCTGTGCAATATGCCGGTGCAGCCCAACAAGGCGATCGTCGGGGCCAACGCTTTCTCCCACAGCTCCGGCATCCATCAGGATGGGGTGCTCAAGGCGAAAAATACCTACGAAATCATCACTCCCGAGAGCATTGGCCTGACCCAGAACAACCTCAACATGACCTCCCGCTCCGGCCGTCACGTTATCAAGCACCGGATGGAGTCCATGGGGTATGCCGAGAGCAGCTACGACCTCGACCACCTCTACGGCAAGTTCCTGACCCTGGCCGACAAGAAGGGGCAGGTGTTCGACTACGACCTCGAAGCGCTGGCCTTCTTCAGCCAGATCCACGAAGAGCCGGAGCACTTCAAGCTGGAGTACCTCGGGGTCCAGAGCGGCAGTTCGGTACTGGCCACCGCCTCGGTCAAATTGAAGGTGGGTCAGGATCTGATTTGCGAAGCGGCCACCGGCAATGGCCCGGTGGATGCGGTCTACCAGTGCATCAACCGCATCACCGGCTATGAGATCCGCATCGACAAATATGCCCTCAAGAGCAAGGGCGAAGGGGAAGATGCCCTCGGTCAGGTCGATATCGTCGCCGAGTACAAGGGACGCAAATTCCACGGCATGGGACTGGCCACCGACATCATCGAATCCTCGGCCCATGCCCTTCTCCATGTGATCAACAGCATCTGGCGCGCCGATCAGGTGGCCGAGCAGATGGAGCGCAATAACAGCATCAAATCAGAAACCGTCTGAACAGAGCTCGGAACCAAACAGATGGAATGGAATGACAGCATCAAATCGGAAACCGTCTGAGCAGGACTCGCAGCCACACAGACGGCATGGAATGACAACATCAGGACGGGGAACGTCTGAACCGGGAACCGCGCGCAGCGTCGGGAAAAACGGGCAGAGGGATCTCAAAGACAATATCAGGATGGAGAGTGTATGAGCAGTTATCGGATCGCAGTATTGCCGGGTGACGGCATTGGCCCGGAAGTGATGGCCGAGGCCGTCAAGGTGCTAGAGAAGGTGCAGGCCAGGTTCGGCCTCGCCTTCGAGTATGATCGCCATGACGTGGGCGGTATCGCCATCGACAACCACGGTACCCCGCTGCCGCAAAGCACCATCAAAGGTTGTGAAGCGGCCGATGCCGTGCTGTTTGGCTCGGTGGGCGGCCCGAAATGGGAACATCTGCCCCCCAACGATCAGCCGGAACGTGGCGCCCTGCTGCCCCTGCGCGCCCACTTCAAGCTGTTCTGCAACCTGCGTCCGGCCCGCATCTACACCGGTCTGGAGCAGTTCTCCCCGCTGCGCGCCGATATCTCCGATCGCGGTTTTGACATCGCCTGCGTGCGCGAGCTGACCGGTGGCATCTACTTCGGCCAGCCCAAGGGGCGTGAGGGAGAAGGGGCGAACGAGAAGGCATTCGACACCGAGGTGTACCATCGCTTCGAGATTGAGCGCATCGCCAAGATTGCCTTTGAGTCGGCTCGCGTGCGCCGTGGCAAGGTCACCTCCATCGACAAGGCTAACGTGCTCGCCTCTTCCATTCTGTGGCGCGAGGTGGTGACGCAAGTCGCCAAGTCCTATCCGGACGTAACCCTCAACCATATGTACATCGATAACGCCACCATGCAGCTCATCAAGGATCCGTCCCAGTTCGATGTGCTGCTCTGCTCCAACCTGTTTGGTGACATCCTCTCCGACGAGTGCGCCATGATCACCGGCTCCATGGGACTGCTCCCCTCAGCCAGCCTCAACGAATCGGGTTTCGGCCTGTTCGAACCGGCCGGTGGTTCGGCCCCGGATATCGCCGGCAAGGGTATTGCGAATCCCATTGCCCAGATCCTCTCCGCCGCCCTGATGCTGCGCTACAGCCTGGGCCAGGAAGCCGCAGCTCAAGCCATCGAGCAGGCCGTGGCCCAGACCCTGGCCGAGGGTTACTTCACCGCCGACCTGCATCAGGCCAGCGCCCGCCATCCGGTGCAGAGCACGTCCGAGATGGGTAGCCAGATCGCCGCCCGGATCTGAGCCGCATAACAGAGAACAAGGAAGAGAGAAGCAATGGCCAAGACCCTCTATCAGAAAGTATTCGACGCCCACGTGGTACGGGAAGTGGAAGGGGAGACCCCCCTCATCTACATCGACCGCCATCTGGTGCATGAAGTGACCAGCCCGCAGGCATTCGACGGCCTGCGCGCCATGAACCGCCAGCTGCGCCGCCCGGATCTGACCTGGGCCACCATGGATCACAACGTCTCCACCACCACCAAGGACATCGCCGCCTCCGGCGAGATGGCCCGCATCCAGATGGAGACGCTGGCGGACAACTGCAAGGAGTTCGGGGTTCGCCTCTACGATCTCAACCACAAATATCAGGGGATCGTCCATGTGATGGGCCCCGAGCTCGGCATTACCCTGCCCGGCACCACCATCGTCTGCGGTGACTCTCACACCGCCACCCACGGCGCCTTCGGTTCGCTGGCGTTCGGTATCGGCACCTCCGAAGTGGAGCATGTGATGGCGACCCAGACCCTGAAACAGGGCCGAGCCAAGACCATGCGCATTTCGGTCAACGGCAAGCTGGCCGAGGGCATCAGTGCCAAGGACGTTGTGCTGGCCATTATCGGCAAGGTCGGCCACGCCGGTGGTACTGGCTACGTGGTGGAGTTCGCTGGCGAAGCCATCGAAGGGCTCACCATGGAAGGGCGGATGACGGTGTGCAATATGGCCATCGAACTGGGCGCCAAGGCGGGAATGATCGCCCCCGACCAGACCACCATCGACTACATCCGTGGCAAGGAGTTTGCCCCCAAGGGCGAGGCACTGGAGCAGGCCATCGCCTACTGGCAGAGCCTCAAGAGCGATGAAGGTGCCCGTTTCGATGCCGAGGTGGTGCTGGACGCTGCCGACATCGCCCCCCAGGTCACCTGGGGTACCAACCCGGGTCAGGTAATTGCCGTCAATGAGCCGATTCCGGCACCGGAATCTTTCAGCGATCTGATGGAGCAGCAGTCCGCCCGCAAGGCGCTCGCCTACATGGACTTGCAACCGGGCCAGAAGCTCTCCGACGTTGCCATCGACAAGGTGTTTATCGGGTCGTGCACCAACAGCCGCATCGAGGATCTGCGCGCTGCAGCAGCCATCGCCCGCGGTCGCAAGGTGGCCGCTGGCGTACAGGCGCTGGTGGTGCCGGGCTCCGAGCAGGTGAAGGCACAGGCCGAAGCCGAGGGTCTGGACAAGATCTTCATCGAGGCCGGTTTTGAGTGGCGCCTGCCCGGCTGCTCCATGTGTCTGGCGATGAACAACGACCGGCTGCAACCGGGGGAGCGCTGCGCCTCCACCAGCAACCGCAACTTCGAAGGGCGTCAGGGCCGCGCCGGCCGCACCCATCTGGTCAGCCCGGCCATGGCCGCCGCCGCCGCCGTCACCGGCCGCTTCGTCGACATTCGTGCACTGTAAGAGGAACCAATGATGACAGGATTCAAACAGCATAAAGGGATCGTCGTCCCCCTCGACAGCGCCAACGTCGACACCGACGCCATCATTCCGAAGCAGTTTTTGCAGAAGGTAAACCGCATCGGTTTTGGCAAGCACCTGTTCCATGACTGGCGCTTTCTGGACGATGCAGGCCAGCAGCCCAACCCCGATTTCGTGCTCAACCAACCGCAATTCGCCGGAGCCAGCATTCTGCTGGCCCGCGAGAACTTCGGCTGCGGGTCGAGCCGCGAGCACGCCCCCTGGGCGCTGGCCGACTACGGCTTCAAGACCATCATAGCCCCGAGCTTTGCCGACATTTTCTACGGCAACGCCATCAACAATGGCATGGTGCCGGTGCGTCTGAAGGAGGAGGAGGTCGACACCCTGTTCCAGCTGGTGGCCGCCAAGCCGGGCATCGAGATCGAGGTGGATCTGGAGGCCAATCAGGTACGTGCAGGTAGCCTCTGCTTCGGTTTCGAGATCGATGAATTCCGCCGTTACTGTCTGCTCAACGGCTTGGATGCCATCGGCCTGACCCTGCAGCACGAGGCCGCCATCAGCGCCTTTGAGGCGAAGCAGCCGAGCTGGATTTAACGCGCCAGTTGCAAAAAAACAAGTAGAATCAACAGGGAGCTTCGGCTCCCTGTTTTACTGTCCGCTACGCTTCCCAATTTGGGCCACCGGAACTGGCCCGTGCCACAGGAAAGGATGATGAAGAGACCGACGGCTATCCCTCTGCTCTGTGCCCTGCTGCTTGCCCTGCCTGCGGGGGCCAGCCAAACCAGCTTCAACAACAGCCTCGGCCAGATCAGCGTCGGCTGGCAGGATAGCGAAGGCAAACCCCAACAGCTCACCTATCGGCTCGAACAGGGCAAGTTGCCGCCCCTTATCGCCTATCGCCCGGCCAGAATGCAGGAGGAGGTGTTGCAGGTGTTGCTGCGGGAGGTGCGCCAGAACTACCCCGAGGTGCAGTTCACCCTCGCCCGTCCCTCGCTGGAGCTGCATCTGAAAAGCCGCAATCAGGACAAGGCGCGCGAGGCGATGGCCTTTCTGCAGTCCAGGCGGAGCAAAGAGGAGCAGGCGTGGCTGACCAAACACTACTTCCAGTACTTCAACACCCCGGACGGACAGCTGGCGGTGAAGCAGGATCATGTGCGCATCGCGCTGGAGAGTCGCAGCGGGCTGGCTCCACTGGCGGATCAACTCAAGCAGCAGGGCAGCACCGAAACGGAAGCGCGCCAGAAAACCGTGGCCCATATGCTCACCTTTATCCAGAGCATCCCCTATCAGCAGCTCGACAGCCTGAATGGAAGGCAGGGCAAGGGCTTTCTCCCGCCCCGTCAGGTGCTGGAGCAGAACCGGGGGGACTGCGACAGCAAGGTAACCCTGATGGCCGCCATGCTGGCTCAGCTCTTTCCGGAGCTGAAACAGGCCATGGTGTTCGTCCCCGGCCATGCCCTGCTGGCCGTTGACCTGCCCGCCAAGCCGGGGGATGTGACCCTCAACTGGCAGGGGCAGAACTACCTGCTGCTCGAACCTACCGGTCCCGCCACCTTGCCTGCTGGCCAAATCGCATCGACCAGCAAAACGCTGGTCGATAGCAAGCAGTTGAGTGTGCAGCCGGTTCAGGAGAAAGGCTAATCCCCTCCCTCTGCCGATGGGGAGAGAGGATTAACCCTGAGGCAGAAACTCTACCGCCAGCAGCAACCCGCTCTCCTCCTCCAGCACCCGGATAATACGGGCATGGGCTTCAAAGGGAGGCAACAGGTTATTGTTGGTGGCAAGACTGATCCGGATGGGCTGATTGATGTCGAGCTGGTGTTCAGAGACCGCAATCCCCATGCCGTTGGCACTGAGATCCCGGCAGATCCCCTCCAGCACCAGCTGCTGCTGATAGACGGTGACCGGAGCATTGATGACCATGCGCGCAAAGGCACGCCTTTCCTTGGTATTGGTAAGCACGCGAACATCCTCTGTTGGGTGGGCGTCATCTCATGGGTATTGCACAATTGTGCTGGTCTACCCAAAAGAACGTTAATACAATGCGGTTCGTTTCTCAAACGGGGTGCGGTTTACCGCTGAGATTATACCCGTGTACCTGATCCAGATAATGCTGGCGGAGGAATTTGAGGCATGGCGCTCATTTTTTGCGCCCTCACCCGCTGGCACCTCGTTATTAACAAGTAATAGGGAGTGCCACCCATGAAGACCCTGCTGCTGGTCACCACCGGCCTGCTGTCGACCAATGTGTTCGCCGCCGACACCCTCACCGTCTATACCTACAGCTCTTTCACTGCCGAGTGGGGTCCGGGGCCCAAGATCAAACAGGCCTTCGAGAAAGCGTGCGACTGCACCCTCAATCTGGTTCCCCTCGAAGATGGGGTCGCCATCCTCAACCGGCTGCGGCTGGAGGGCAACCACAGCAAGGCCGATCTGGTGCTGGGGCTTGACGATGCCCTCATCAGCGAAGCCAAACAGAGCGGCCTGTTCGCCCCCCATCCCGCCAAGCTGGATGGCATCAAGGTACCGGGTGGCTGGCAGGATGACACCTTCGTCCCCTACGACTACGGCTACTTCGCCTTCGTCTATGACAAAGACAAACTCAAGCAGCCGCCCAAGAGCCTGAAAGAGCTGGTGGAGCGTCCCGACCTCAAGGTGATCTATCAGGATCCCCGCACCTCCACCCCGGGGCAGGGGCTGATGCTGTGGATGAAGTCTGTCTACGGCGACAAGGCGCCTGCCGCCTGGGCAGAGCTTGCCAAAAAGACGGTCACCGTCACCAAGGGGTGGTCAGAGGCCTATGGCATGTTCCTCGATGGCGAAGCGGACATGGTGCTCTCCTACACCACCTCTCCGGCCTATCACCTGATTGCCGAGAACAAGCCCCAGTATCAGGCTGCCGCCTTCGAGGAGGGTCACTACCGTCAGGTAGAAGTGGCTGCCAAGCTGAAGAGCGCCAAACAGGAGAAGCTGGCTGACCAGTTCCTGCAATTTATGGTGAGCCCCGCCTTCCAGAACGAGATCCCGACCGGCAACTGGATGTATCCCGTTATCGACACGCCGCTGCCCAAGGGCTTCGAGCAGATGGTCACCGTAGCCAAGCCGCTCGCCTTCAGCAGCGATGATGTGGCCGCCAATCGCAAAGGGTGGATCCGCGAGTGGCTGCAAGCCGTCACCCAGTGAGCCGTTATCTGAAACCACAGGCTCGTCCCCTCTGGTGGCTGCCGGGCAGTGCAGCCACCCTGTTGATCCTGCTGTTATCCCTCGGGCCGCTCGCGGCCCTGCTGTGGCAGGCCGGTTCGCTGGCCCCCCGCACCCTGCTCGCAGATCCTTATCTGCGCCATGTGCTGGGCTTCAGTCTGGGGCAGGCACTGCTCTCCACCCTGCTCAGTCTCGGGCTGGCCATTCCGGTGGCCCGCGCCCTGGCGAGGCGCCGTTTCATTGGCCGAACCCTGCTGATCAAGCTATTTGGTCTCTCGCTGGTGCTGCCGGTCATCATCGCCATCTTCGGCATAGTAGCGGTACACGGCAAACAGGGGTGGCTACCGCAACTGTTGCGCTCATTGGGGCTGGATCCCGGCAATTATCTCTACGGCCTGTTCGGTATCCTGCTGGCCCACGTCTTCTTCAACATGCCGCTGGCGGCCCGCCTGATGTTGCAGAGCATAGAGAGCATCCCCGAATCGAGCTGGCGCCTCGCCAGCCAGCTCGGCATGCGCTCATCCCACATCTTCCGGCTGCTGGAGTGGCCGCTTATTCGCGGCATATTGCCGGGGCTGGCCAGCCTCATCTTTATGCTCTGCTTCACCAGTTTCACCACGGTGCTGGCACTGGGGGGCGGGCCCAAATCCACCACCCTGGAGGTAGCCGTCTATCAGGCGCTGCGCTTTGACTTCGATCTCGCCACCGCGGGCGGACTGGCGCTGGTGCAACTCATCCTGACCGCCGCCCTGCTCGCCCTGCAGCACAAGCTGCAGAGCCCCCCGGCCAGCAGGGTGACACCCCGTCGCCCCTGCCTGCGGCCGGACCGTCATCAGCCGGGCACGGCCGTGGTGGATCTGCTCTCGCTCGGTATCGGGCTCGCCATCTTTCTGCCACCGCTGCTGGCCATCGTGGTGGCAGGCCTTCAACCCGACCTGCTGACAGCGCTCACCTCCACCAAACTGTGGCAGGCGAGCGGTCAATCGCTGCTGATTGCGTTGGCAGCCGGTGCATTGGCCACCTTGCTCGGCGGTGCACTGCTGCTGACCAGCCGCCATCTACGGATACGGGCTCGCAAGCGGCGGGCTGCCGCCCTGTGGGAGGCCAGCGGCTCGGTGATCCTGATGATCCCGGCAGTGGTGCTCTCTACCGGTCTCTTTATCCTGTTTATGCCGTTCGCCGATGTGTTCGCCCTCGGCCCCTGGCTGGTGGTGCTGGTCAACGCCCTGATGGCGCTACCCTACGTGCTGCGCACCCTCTCCGCCCCCATGCAGCTGGTGGTGCGCCAATACGACCGGCTGGCGGATAGCCTGGGGGTACGCGGCCTGCATCGCCTGCGACTGGTGGAGTGGCCGCTGCTGCGCCGCCCGCTAGCACTAGCGATGGCACTGTCGATGATCCTCTCGCTGGGGGATCTCGGCGCCATCGCCATGTTTGGCAGTCAGGAGCTCACCACCCTGCCCTGGCTGCTCTATCAGCAGCTTGGCAGCTATCGATTGACCGAGGCAGCCGCCACCGCTCTACTGTTGCTCACACTCTGTTTCTCCCTGTTCTGGCTGGTGGAACGGGGACTTGGAGGAAAAAATGGCGAGCAACATTGAGATACTAAACGCCTTGCGCCCCTGTGACAGCATTTCTGCGGCTGTTCCGGCTGGTGGAACGGACCCTTTGAGGAGGAAAACATGTTGAACATTGATACGCTGGTAACCAGCTACCCCGACTGGCGAGTCAGCTTCAGCGCGACCCTGCCCAAGGGGGAGATCACCGCGCTGATAGGCCCAAGCGGCGCGGGCAAGTCGACCCTGCTCGGGATGATCGCCGGCTTCGTGCCGGTGGAATCAGGCCGCCTCAGTTTCGATGGTGAAGACCTGCTGCCACTGGGCCCCGCCGAGCGACCGGTCACCACCCTGTTTCAGGATCACAACCTGTTCCTCCACCTGTCGGTGTTCGACAATATCGCCATCGGCTTGCACCCGGGCCTGCGCCTGAGTGCAGCCCAGCGTGCACAGGTAAACGAGGCGGCCGGGCGGGTTGGTCTTGGCGAGATGCTAAGCCGCCTGCCTGAACAGCTCTCCGGCGGCCAACAGCAGCGGGTCGGGCTGGCCCGCGCGCTGGTGCGAGGCAAGCCGCTGCTGCTGCTGGATGAACCCTTCTCGGCCCTCGATCCCGCCCTGCGCCGGGAGATGCTGGCCGAAGTGGCACGCCTCGCCTGCGAGCAGGGCATTACCGTACTGATGGTCTCCCACAATCCGGAAGATGCCCAGCTAATTGCCGATCAGGTGCTGTTTGTCGACGAGGGGCGCATCGCCCTGCAAGGCAAGCCGGATATTCTGCAAAATAGCGACCACCCGGGGCTGCTGCGCTACCTTGGCCAATAGCCCTTAGGAGTAAAGACTGCGCCATGATCAAAAAAGGAGGCCGATTGGCCTCCCTTTGTATCTGGAAATATTCATTTAAATTAGAGGTTTTCCTCGGCGAACGAAGCCAGTCGGCTGCGCACCACGCCATTGAGGAAGATGTTGGCACTGCCGTCAAAATCCTTGAAACGCTCGACGATGTAGGTGAGACCCGAGGTCACAGGGCTCAGATAGTTGGAGTCGATCTGGGCCAGGTTACCGGAGCAGACGATCTTGGTACCCTCGCCGCAGCGGGTGATGATGGTCTTGATCTGGGACGCGGTCAGGTTCTGGCACTCATCCAGCAGCACGAAGGTGTTCTGGATGCTGCGCCCGCGCATGAAGTTGACCGATTTGAACTGGATATTGGCCTTCTCCATGATGTAGCTGAGCGAGCCGCTCATGTTCTCGTCTTGCTTGTGCAGCACCTCCAGGGTGTCGGTCACTGCCGCCAGCCAAGGCATCATCTTCTCCTCCTCGGTGCCGGGCAGGAAGCCGATGCTCTCGGCAATTTCCGGGGTATTCCGGGTGACGATCACCTTCTCGTAAATGCCCTTCTCAATCACCAGTTCCAGCGCCGCCGCCATCGCCAGAAGGGTCTTGCCGCAACCGGCCGGGCCCGTCAGGATCACCAGATCGATGTGCGGATCGAGCAGTGCATCCAGCGCCATCCCCTGATAGACATTCTTGGGATGGACACCCCACGCCTTGCGGGACATCAGCCGCTCGCGGCCCAGATCCTTGATGCGGATCTTGCTGCCATCGTGGCTGAGCACCCGGGCGGCGAAGAAATTCTCCTCATCCACCAGATACTGGTTTACGTGAACCCCTTCCAGCAGATTGGCATCGATCACATGGATGGTGTCGCGGCCATGGGTCTCGCTCTCGCACTCGCCAACCCGCTCCCAAAAGCTGCCGGGCACCACCTGAAAGCCTTTGGCCAGCAGGCGGATATCATCGATCAGCTGGTCACTACGGTAATCTTCAACGTGAGCAAGCCCGGCCCCCTTGGCCTTGAGGCGCATGTTGATGTCTTTGGTGACCAGCACCACCTGACGCTTCAACTCGTGCTTTTGCAGATAGAGGGCCGCGTTGATGATGCGGTTGTCGGCCTCCTTGTCGGTAAAGACCTCGGCATCCTGCGGCAGATGGTGATCGCTGAAGATGCAGATATTGCCGCTCGCTTCGCCAGCCAGCGGCACGCCCTGGGTGATCTGATCCGGGGTTGCATCGCGGAACACATCTTCCAGCGCACGAATGGCCACCCGCGCGTCGCGGCTGACATCCTTGTTGCGATCCTTGATGTTATCGAGCTCTTCCAGCACCGTCATGGGGATGAGCACGTCGTGCTCTTTGAAGGAGTAGATAGCGAGGGGTTCGTGAAGCAAAACGTTGGTATCCAGGATAAACAGCTTTCGGTCCGTATTGTCCATAAGCATCCTCCTTGGCACTGAAGGGCCACGTGTGTGAATCTCAGATGTCATTGAAACCACACGGCCGTGACAGTTTTATTACCCTCAACGCTACGCCCGATTTTACTATCGCGCAACAAATCACTTGGCCGCCTGATTTGATTGCGCATAAAAACAGCAATACAAAGACCGGCACTGTGGCCGGTCTTTTTTCTATCGTTCAACTACTTGGGCATGTCTGTCAGCCGCACTTGGAGTCGCCACAGTTGAGGCAGGTCATGCAACCATCCTTCAGCACCAGCGCCTTGGTGTGGCACTTGTAGCAGAGCGCGGCATTGGCCGGAAAACCACTGCTCGCCTGCTGCTCTTCAGCCTCCTGAGCGGCTTTCAACTCGGCCTGCTTCTCGGCCAGAAATGCCTGCTGATGCTCGTCCAACCCCGGCGCCTTGAGCATGCCTATCTCGGTGAGATGGCTCTCGATCACGTTGCCAATTTCGGCGATCAGCGACGGCACATACTTGCCCTTGTTCCAGTAGCCGCCCTTGGGATCGAATACGGAACGCAGCTCCTCGACCAGGAAGGTGACATCCCCCCCCTTGCGGAACACCGCGGAAATAATGCGAGTCAGCGCCACGATCCACTGGTAGTGCTCCAGACTCTTGGAGTTGATGAAAATCTCGAACGGACGGCGAGTTTCGTGAACCGTGCCCTCGTTGAGAATAATGTCGTTGATGGTGATGAACAGAGAGTGCTCGGAGACATGCTCCGGCGTCTTCAGCTTGTAGGTGGTACCCATCAGCCGCTCCGGGCGCAGCACGGTTTCGTGCATATGCACCACGTCATCCTGCGCAGAGAGATCTTCTTGCGGCTCATCCTTGGTACGCACCTTGTAGGCGACGATTTTCTTGTCGATCTTCTTGACCATAATGTCGTTCTCAGAATTTACCGTAATAGCCTTCTTTCAAGGCGTCGTAGAGGTTGGCGGCCGTATGCAGCTCGCCATCGTATTCGATCTCTTCGTTCCCCTTGACGGAGATGACGGAGCCATCCTCCAGAGTGAACTCATAGAGGGTGTTCTCCAGATCCTTCTCCTTCACCAGCACGCCCTGGAAGGCCTCCGGATTGAAGCGGAAGGTGGTGCAGCCCTTGAGACCGGAGTCCGAGGCATACATGTAGATGTCCTTGAACTGCTCGAACGGGAAATCGGTCGGCACGTTGGCGGTCTTGGAGATGGAGGAGTCAATCCAGCGCTGGGCTGCCGCCTGTATGTCCACGTGCTGGGCCGGGCTGATGTCATCAGCCGTAATGAAGTACTCAGGTAGGCTGCTCGCCTCATCATCGCTGTACGGCATGGCGGCCGGATTCACCAGCTCGCGGTAGGCCAGCAGCTCGAAGGAGTAGACATCCACGCTCTCCTTGCTCTTCTTGCCAGGCTTGATGACGTTGCGGCTGTAGTGGTGAGCAAAGCTCGGCTCGATGCCGTTGCTGGCGTTGTTGGCCAGTGACAGCGAGATGGTGCCGGTCGGCGCGATACTACTGTGATGGGTGAAACGCCCACCCACTTCGGCCAGCTCGGCGACCAGCGCAGGATCCACTTCGGCAACCTGCTGCATGTAGCGGCTGTAGCGCGCATGCAGCACCTTGCCCTTCACCTTGTCGCCCACCTTGATGCCATCAGCCGCCATTTCCGGGCGCAGACGCAGCATCTTGCCGGTCACTTCGAACTCCTGCTCCATGATGGGGGCTGGGCCCTTCTCCTTGGCAAGACGCAGGGACTCCTGCCAGCCGGTCATCGCCAGCTCCTGGGATACCTGCTCGGTAAAGGCCACGGATGCCGCAGAGCCGTACTTGATCTGCAGCATGGTGAGGGTCGAACCAAGCCCCAGGAAGCCCATGCCGTGACGGCGCTTGGCAGTGATCTCCTCGCGCTGTTTGGCCAGCGGCAGCTGGTTGATCTCCACCACGTTGTCGAGCATGCGAGTAAAGATGGCCACCACCTTGCGAAACGCCTGCCAATCGAATGTCGCGTTTTCAGTAAAAGGGTCGCGCACAAACTTGGTCAGATTGACCGAGCCCAGCAGACAAGCACCGTAGGGCGGCAACGGCTGCTCACCACAGGGGTTGGTCGCGCGGATCTCTTCACAGAACCAGTTGTTGTTCATCTGGTTGACCTTGTCGATCAGGATGAAGCCGGGCTCTGCATAGTCATAGGTGGAGGTCATGATGACATTCCACAGCTTGCGGGCTGGCATGGTCTTGTAGACCTTGCAGGCGACCTGCCCCAACTCGTTGAATACAACGCCTTCCTTGTTGGGCCAGTCGGCCCATAGCACCAGAGCGGGATCGTCCAGCGCAATGCCATCCTGCTCCACCTCTTTGGCGGTATAGGGGAAGATAAGCGACCATGGGGCATCCTCTTTCACCGCCTTGACGAAATCTTCGGTGATGAGCAGAGAGAGGTTGAACTGACGCAGGCGGCCATCTTCACGCTTGGCCTGAATAAACTCGATCACATCGGGATGGCGGATATCCATGGTGCCCATCTGGGCGCCGCGACGGCCACCGGCTGACGAGACGGTGAAACACATCTTGTCATAGATATCCATAAAGGAGAGCGGGCCGGAAGTGTAGGCACCGGCACCGGAGACAAAGGCACCGCGCGGGCGCAGGGTCGAGAAGTCATATCCGATGCCGCAACCGGCTTTCAGGGTCAAACCGGCCTCGTGCACCTTGCCAAGGATATCGTCCATCGAATCTTCGATGGTACCGGAAACAGTACAGTTGATGGTTGAAGTGGCAGGCTTGTGCTCAAACGCCCCGGCGTTGGAGGTGATGCGGCCCGCCGGAATGGCCCCATTGCGCAGCGCCCACAGGAACGGCTCATACCAGGCCTCCGGTTCCAGCTCCTGCTCTGCCAACGCACGGGCTACCCGCTGGTAGGTCTGGTCGATAGAGCTGTCGATGGGAGTGCCATCCTTGCTCTTGAGGCGATACTTGCTATCCCAGATCTCGAGGGACGTTTCCTGCATGGGGATAAGGCGGGAGCCAAGCTCACTCTCCAGCACCGGGTTCGATTTAGCCATTTTCAATCAACCTTATGTGAATGCATCAATATCATGACAACAGCAGAAAACACAACTAATGGTGCCATCTAAAATTAATGGCACAACATATAGTACACCTGATGCCATGAGGGCGCCGATTCTAACCTAAAAAAATGCCCCGGCCAGCAGATTTCTGGGCCAGGGCACTTAACTGATTAATTTGCTGAGAGATTTAACACTCAGAGATAGATCAGGGCTTCTTGACGTAAACGGTCGGTGTTTCACCCGCCATATTCAGATAGAACTCGTAGACGCCATCAGCATCTGGTGAGAACTTCATGTCCTCATACTTGGAGCATGGGTTGACCGGCACCGCCTCACCACCCAACACGGCAACACCATCACTCGGGCTCTTATAGCCAAAGTTGGTACCGCAGCTCCAGCCTGAATCAGCAAACTTGAACTTGTAGGGGGCCCACTCTTTCTTGAGGGTGCCTTTGGCCATATAGAGCTTGTCGGCCACCTTGACTACCTTGCTTTCATCAGTGGCCATCCAGTCGTTCATCTCCCCGCGCAGGTAGATGGACTTGCCACCGAAATCGCTGTTGTCTGCCCCCGCCTGCTCTGCACCACCATTGGATGCGCAACCGCCTAATACCAGGGTTCCCGCCGCCAGCATCATCGTTACTGTTCTTTTGAACATGGGTCTATTCCTTAAATTATTGTGATTCCTTGGTCCATCCATGTGGACTGAAGAATTAAACCAGAGTAGGTATCACAAGAAAGGTAGAGGCATCACATTCTGTACTTTTTGTATCCAACACATTGAACTGGTGAGCAAATATCGAACAGAAAAAGAGGTCTTTTTGGGGCTTTAGAAGGGTAATCAATGAATGACAAGAAGGGGAAAATCTAATAATCCGGTGACGTGCTGAATTGCAGGC